>NZ_JBZXVU010000027.1:0-26636 GCF_058892565.1 Hirschia sp.
TATGAAAAGGTTTGTCTGGGGTAGGATAAGATTGAGTTTTGTGCCGTTACAAATGTGACATTCTGAGAAATAATTAGTATCTCATCATCTCAGAATTTTGATAGCGTTCACGTCAATACGAGTCTTGCCAGTTACATCAGCATTGGCAAGACGATGCAGTGAAACTTTTTTATACTCAGCAGGTAAATGTAAGGCATATCGTTCTAATACATCCTTATCATTATTTTTAGGAAGAATAGAAAATAGCTCTTTTCCTACCCTAGTAAGCAAAGCAACAGGTATTCTTAAAGTAATCTCTGTTTCACTCTCACGATCTGCTACCAAACAATATTCTCCTAAAACCAATCTAAAATTCTTGCCTTTAATGACATTTCGGAGAGCATGCCCAGCATCTGGATTCACGACTAAACCTAAATGTTCTAAATGCAGCAACTCAAAATCAACCCCATAATTGTCACTGGTGGCGCGAACAATACAATCAGAATTCAAACAGTACCGAACTACTTTTTCAAAAAGTTCGGCTGTTTCCCGATCCAATTCAGAAACAACCCTTAAAGTAGTCAATGAAATACCATTTGGAGCCCTTATCTCTTTAGCAAGAACTCTCGCCCATAAATCTCTCAAATCATCACTAGAAGCTTTTTCGGCATGAGATTCAAAAGAGTTCATCCAGTCTTCAGAAATTTCATCTCCAACATCATCCGCTTCTTGTGCCTTATCTTCTGCTATATACTCTAGTGCCCGTTGCGCGATCTCAGCTTTGTTCTCAAACGCTCGAAACTCTTTTTCCATGTTTGATCGCGCAATTTTTTTTGCAAAGGCTGCTGCTTCAGGGTCATCCGAAATCATTTTCACAGCGTGCTCACCTGCAGCTTCTATAAGCTTATTTCTTTGATCATTCCTAAGCCTACGTCTCATATTAAACCCTTCAATTGAAGGGGTTGGAATATCTATTATACCGCCAAACAATCGGTCAATTGCAGCCACAGTCCTGCTTCTGACTTTAGCAGCCACACCGTTTTCTTTTAATTGTGCTGAAATACTGATTTCATTATCAAGATGATCTTTCGACATATAATTCCTCTAGAATACGCAACTCAAAGTACAATGAAATCTAAGTATATGAAAGCCTACTTCCTTTTCCCTCCCCGCTCTTTCCCGCGCAGGCGGGAATCTAGGGTGAGGTTTCCAGTGTTGATGGAGATCCCTGCATACGCAGGGATGAGCGGTTTGGGCTGTGTCAGCGGGCTTTATTCAAAGGCTCACGGTCTAGCGCAAAGTGATGGCTTTATGAGATCCGATTTATGGGCATTTTCAGATAGGACTGACCATCATCTTCTGCTGGTGGCACGGGGAACCCGCGCGAATATTGATCAGAGGCGAGCGGCTCAAAGCTCAACTTTGAGTTTCGTGACAATGGGCCTATAGATGAATGCAGTTCCGCGCGACGCTTTCGTCACTGCGGTAAAAAGGGAATGCAGATGACAACCTATCTTTCGAAAAGCGCCTCTAAAATAATGTCTTTGTTGGTTGTCGGAGTTTTGACTGCGGGTTGCGACTCTTTGCAAACCAAGGACGTCGCCCCTGTCAGCGCTTCTCAACACGCACCAGATATTTCTTGGCCGCAAGCAGAATGGGAATATTCGACACTTGAGGCAGAAGGCTTCGATCCAGATCCCGTCAATCTTTTCATTGAAGATCTAGTCGCGGAAAAATATGGCCGCGTTGATCATTTTTTGCTCATTCGGCATGGTCGCATCGTCGCCGAAAAGAAGATCGAGCGGGACTACGCCGCACTGGCCGCGACTCTTGATCAAGATGACCGATTAATGCCAAACTTTAGCAACCCTATCTACAATTACGACGATGCTAATTTGCATCCTTATTATCAGGGAACGGATTTGCATTCCATTCAGTCCGTTACCAAGAGTATCACTTCTGCGGCTTTTGGTATTGCGATTGACGAAGGGTATATTGAAGGCACCGACGCACCGGTATTGCCCTTCTTTGACGAATACACATTCGACAAATCTGATCCCCGCAAAGAGCGCTTAACGATTGATGATCTCCTGACTATGCGAACCGGCATTGCATGGGACGATGAAGGTGGTTTTGGGTCTGAAACCGATAGCACTTACGCACTCGAAAATTCCCAGACGTGGATACAGTTCATTCTCGATCAGGCAATGTATGAGCAGCCGGGCACAGTTTTCCAATACAATGACGGCGCGAGCGTACTCTTGGGCAAAATCCTCCGCGTTGCGACGGGCCAGCGCGTCGACGCGTGGGCGAAAGAAAAACTCTTCGGTCCAATTGGTATCGAAGCGTTTCACTGGAAAATATCGCCGGATGGCGAGGCCGATACGGAAGGCGGGCTTTACCTTTCCGCCCATGACATGGCACGGATTGGCTACCTGTTCCTGCGTGACGGGCTATGGAATGGCAATCGCGTCATTTCGGAAGATTGGGTGCGCCGTTCCGTGGCCTCTAACGTTGCGTCTAGCTCAACCGGAGATAATTCCTCCCCCTTTGGCTATGGCTATCAATGGTGGGTGCCTGAGGACGGAAAGGGCCGCGCGCTCGGGTTTGGGGGATTTGGACTTGGGGGACAGCGGATCATGGTATTCCCAAAGTATGATGTCGTTGTCGTGTTCCAAGGTTGGGATCCAGTCGGCGAGTATTGGAACGCCAGCAATGCCTTTATGGAAACAATATTGCCTGCATCGCTTACTAAACCGGAATAGAGGGCTAGTTCTCCTATTGCCTGATGGTTTTGTTCTCAGTTTTTGGGTGGGGTAAAGTTTCCATAACTCGCCCCGCTCTTTCCCGCGAAGGCGGGAATCTAGGGTGAGGCTTCCAGTGTTGACGCAGATCCCTGCATACGCAGGGATGAGCGGTTTGGGGTGTGTCAGCGGGCTTTATTCAAAGGCTCACGGTTTAGCGCAAAGTGATGGCTTTATGCGATCCGGTTTATGGGCATTTTTAGATAGGACTGACCATCATCTTCTGCTGGTGGCACCGAGCCAGCGCGAATATTGACTTGCAAAGACGGCAGAATGAGTTTGGGTACTTGTAGCGTTTTATCTCTTGCTTCTCGCATGGTCACAAAAGCATTTTCATTTCCGCCTTGAAGGTGGATATTGCTGGACTTTTGCTGTGCGACACTTGTTTCCCATTGGGGTGTATCACGCCCTTCTGGCAGATAATCATGTCCAACAAAGATACGCGTATCATCAGGCAGGGATAGAATTTTCTGTATGGATTGATACAGGGTGCGCGCATCTCCGCCCGGAAAATCTGCGCGTGCTGTGCCATAATCTGGCATAAACAATGTATCGCCAACGAAAACAGCATCCTCGATAATATAGGATACACATGCCGGCGTATGACCGGGTGTGTGCAGCACTTTTATTTGGCTGTTTCCAAAGAGAATTGAAGCGCCATTTTCAAACAAAGCATCAAATACATTGCCATTTTCTTCTACATCCTTGGCATTGAAAATCGTTTTGAAGACAGACTGCACTTTGACTATATTGGCACCAATTCCGATTTTAGCGCCTGTATGCGTGCGCACATAATCGGCGGCAGACATATGATCGGCATGTGCATGCGTGTCTAGCACCCATTCTAAGGCAATGGCCTGTTCTTTAATGTCTGCAAGGATTTGATCGATTGAATTGGATTTTAAAGATGCGCTGGGCAGATCAAAATCCATCACAGGATCAATCAGCACAGCATGATTTGTGGCTTTGTCCGTGACAAGATATGTGACCGTGTTCGTGGCGGTGTCAAAATAAGCTTTAATATCAATCATAATACATCTCCTTGCCAATCTATATATTAATACTTGCTAAATTTAGCAATAACTAATATATGAGACTTCATGAACAAGATTGACGCACGCATAAACTCACAGCCTAAGCCAGCTGTCCCACCTGCTGTTTTCAAGGTGATTAAAGCCCTTGTCAGCATTTATTGTCCGGAAATAGAAAAATGAGCACGCTTACAAAAATACCGCCCAAAGATACTGCGGCAAAAATCAATGCTGGTGAAGCGGTTTTGATTGATATCCGCGAAGCAGATGAATATGCGCGTGAACATATTGAAGGGGCGCGATCTTTGCCCGCATCAACTTTTGACTCTGCGCAAATCACTTTAAATGCAGGCCAACATGCTATCTTTCATTGTAAATCAGGAATGCGCACAGATTCTCATTGTGAACGGCTCTCAACCCTAATCGATGGAGAGGCCATGATGCTGGAAGGCGGATTGGATGCTTGGCGTGCAAATGGTCTGCCCACTATTAAAAACAGCAAAGCACCACTTGAAATAAACCGTCAGGTTCAAATCACAGCCGGCAGTCTTATTCTTGCGGGGTTTTTATTGGGACATTTCCTTCAACCCGAATGGCATATCTTGTCCGGCATTATTGGCGCAGGTTTGATGTTTGCTGGCATTAGTGGCTGGTGCGGCATGGGCAAACTGCTTGCGATCATGCCTTGGAATAAAACAGCTCAATAAAAAACGTCACATGATAGAGTTTATCCCCTCCATAATCATATTGACGCTTTTGAGCGGCATTATTGTTGGCATCTTCCTTGGAACATTTGGAGGGGGTGGCTCAGTATTGGCGGCCCCGCTTTTGATATATCTAGTGGGGATTGAAGATCCTCACATTGCGATTGGGACATCTGCTGCTGGTGTGGCTGCGATTGCGCTTTTTAGCCTGATTGGACATTGGCGTGGAGGACGCGTTAAATGGCCATGCGCTATCACTTTTGCTGTGTCTGGATTGTTAGGGTCCATTATTGGCTCAAGCCTTGCGAAAATCACCCAAGGCGATGTGCTGATGATAGGTTTTTCAGGCGCGATGGCATTGATAGCCCTATCCATGTTCAAAAAGCCTAAATCGATAGGTGACCCTGAAGTTCATCTCACACCAGCGCTGACAATGAGGTTGGCTCCCATTGGGATGATTGTGGGTGTTGCAGCAGGTTTTTTCGGTATTGGTGGCGGGTTTCTCATCGTGCCCGGATTGATGCTGGCTGCTGGCATGACAATGACTAATGCCACAGCTTCTTCTCTAGTATCTGTTGCAATATTTGGTGCGGCCACTTCAGCAAATTATGCAATTTCAGATATGGTGGACTTCCGCCTGACAGCATTATTACTTGTTGGCGGCGTTATTGGCGGGATTATTGGGATTTATCTAGCGAAACTAATCGCCAATCATACGCAATTGGCCCGCGCTTGTTTTGCCAGCATGATCATGATAGTCGCAGTGATTGTCGGCGTGCAATCGGTCAATGCTGTCATGGCAGGATAATCTTAAGACACCCGATCACAAGAATATAAAAAGGCCGGACACGTCGCAATGACGATCCGGCCCTTTTTTATTTAGTTCTAAAACTTGTTTACACGTTTTAGCCTACGATTTCTTCTGGACGGAAGAAGTAGGAAATTTCACGTGCAGCTGATTCAGCAGAGTCTGAACCGTGTACTGAGTTTTCACCGATTTAAACCCATCGGACTGCCGCTTTCCCAGTAATTTCAAATATGCTAGTTGAATTTCTGCATATAAGGCTTGGAGAATGGTATGAATTCTAGATTGGGCCAGCTTGTATTCAAGCTTTTGTTTGGCAGTTTTTTCATAGCAACAGCAACGGGCTGCACCTATTTAAGCAATGTTTCCAAACAGGCTACATATGAGCGCATTCAAAAAGAGGCCCCTTCTCAGCGCAATCTAAAATTCTTGCTGAGTAATCAAACCCATTTTGTCTATGGTCGCATTCTTGATGAGGAAAACCAACATGCAGGAAAGACAATTGCGATTGCAGCATTCTCAAGTAAATTTGAAGAAAACGAGCTGGTCGACAAGACCTTCAGCACCAATATATCCACCCATTATGGGCTAAATCTACCAGATGGCAATTTCGACATTTTTGCTTTCACTGACAGCGATCAGAATGGCCAAATGGACCAATCTGAAATTATAGGCCAGCTAAACCTGACACTCTCACCAAATCAACAGTCAGAAAATGTTGTTAGCGAGGCAGATATAAAGCTAACGGGGGAATATTCCGTTGATTGGGAAATCTCGATCGACGTACCCGCTGCCACCAGTAATGAAGAGTCGTTATTCTTTCCCAAAGGTACAATTCGATCACTCGATGATCCCCTATTTGATCGCTCCAATGCGACTTTAGGAATGTATGAGCCTGGCGCACTGCTAGAAACATCGCCTACAATGTTTCATGCGCTTGAAGAGGAAACCTATAAGATACCGGTGATCTTTGTGCATGGCATAGGCGGCAGCCCGCGTGATTTTGCAACAATCGTCGAACAGCTAGATCGAGATAGGTATAAGCCTTGGTTTTTCTATTATCCATCCGGTGCTGACCTGAACCAATTGTCTAAACTTTTTTACGATATCTTTTTATCCGGTAAAACAGTCAATTCTAGTCTACGTCCTACCATAATAGTGGCTCACAGTATGGGCGGGCTGGTATCGCGTTCAGCGCTTAACCGGATCAAAGGCAGAGATAGTGAAAATAAAGTAGAATTGTTCATCACCATATCAAGTCCCTTGGGCGGCCACCCTGCCGCTGCAAAGGGTGAAAAACATGGTCTAATCACTTTACCATCTTGGCGAAACTTAAACCCCGATAGCCGATTTATCGAAAAACTCCACGCCAAGCCTTTACCAAAAGGCATCGATTACAATCTGATCTACACATATAAGGACAAGACTGATTTTGAAAACGGCAAAGGAAACGATGGCGTTGTTCCACTCGTTAATCAATTAGAGCCTCGGGCTATGGCCCAAGCTGACACTCAATTAGCAATCAACAACACCCACACGGGGGTGCTTGAAGATCCACAAGCCATTGAACACATCATCAACGCCATAAATCAGGTCAAAGGTTATCTGCCAGAATCGCACTGGAAATACTTGATGATGGATGGCTATGATGTTGGCTCAGACGAAGAATACACGCCTCTGGAACGCTACAGTCTGAATACTTATGGCCCTTATATGAATGCCTTAGCCAACAAAGACATTCATCATCTGAATATCCCGATACTCAAGCAATTTGTTGATGTTACCGACGGCAAGATAAAAGCAAGAACTCCCAGTGAAACAGCTTGGTTAAAATACATCGCTTCACGCCCAAACTAAATTCCGATAAAAAAAAGCCCGCCTAGCGCTAACTAGACGGGCTTTTCAGATTTTTAGTTCTAAAACTTGTTTACACGTTTTAGCCTACGATTTCTTCTGGACGGAAGAAGTAGGAAATTTCACGTGCAGCTGATTCAGCAGAGTCTGAACCGTGTACTGAGTTTTCACCGATTGATTGTGCGAAGAGTTTGCGAACAGTCCCTTCAGCAGCTTCTGCTGGGTTTGTTGCACCCATAACTTCACGGTGCTTAAGCACTGCGTCTTCACCTTGAAGAACTTGAAGAACAACAGGAGCAGATGTCATGAACTCAACAAGTTCACCAAAGAATGGACGCTCAGAGTGCTCAGCGTAGAAACCTTCAGCTTGAGCAGCTGTCATGCGAACGCGTTTTTGAGCGACAACACGAAGACCAGCATCTTCAAAAACGGCATTGATTTTACCAGTTAGGTTGCGGTTTGTTGCATCTGGTTTGATGATAGAGAATGTGCGCTGAATAGCCATTTTCAAACTTCCTATTGGGTTCTACTTATTAACGAAACGGATTCGTTTTGCGCCGTATAGACCGCCTTGCTTGCTGGGGCAAGGCCTAGTTTAATATGCTTATATATTCAAGTTTAGGGCAGTTATGATGATTGTGAACATTGAAGACTTTTTCATCAAAGGTTGTGGCCGATGCAAACGATTTGATACGCCGGATTGCTCTATCCAATTTTGGCAAGTGGGCTTAAATAATCTACGATCGATCTGTCTGGATATGGGTCTGGTCGAAACTGTAAAGTGGGCGCATCCCTGCTATATGCATAGCGGCAGGAATATCGCTATATTTGGGGCGTTTCGTGGTGATTTTCGGTTAAATTTTATGAATGCAGCCCTGTTAAAAGATCCCGACGGGATTTTAGAGAAACAAGGTGAAAACACGCAATACCCGAACATGATCCGATTTACAGATAGTATGCAGGTCAAAAAACTGGAACCGATTATCCGCCAATATTTAGCAGTAGCGATGGACTATGCGAAAAATGGTATATTACCAGAAAAAATAGTGACCGAACTTGTATTGCCTGACGAATTGATTGAGGTATTGGATGCTGATCCTGAATTAGCAGAAGCTTTTCATAGCCTGCCCCCCGGACGCCAGAAAAGCTATGCCCTGAATTTAAATTCAGCTAAAGCTGCACAGACTCGGTTTAACAGAATTGAGAAGTTCCGTCCTAAAATTATCGCAGGCAAAGGCGCAACAGAGCGGTAGAAACTACCCTTTTTTATCCCAACCGCCGCGATCATTTTGTTGAAAATAACTGACGGTCTGGCCAGCATCTTTTGCGCCTTTAAATTGGCTGCGTGCTGTGTCTCTGGCGTTAAAATCATCACCATCGAAAACAACCATGCACCTTACATATTGGGTTGCATCATCTGGTTCATTGGGCAATCGCTTACCGTCTAGTAATACAATAATATCGGCTTTATTGGCAGGCTCTGGTGTATTGGATAACAAAATAGGCTGAGCCAAAGGGTCAATCTCGTCGCGGCCACCAATACGGGCATGTGGCAGGAAGCTATCAGCTTTCCATGTCCACAAACCCAGATCTAGTTTTGGTAGACGGTCCCCATCGCCAACGATGAGAACGCGCCAATCTTTTTGTAAACATTTTTCCAGCAAAGGGCCGAGCGCCTCCTCTAAGGAGGTGCGCTCTAAATGATAAAACCACCATTCCCCTTTAGATTTAGGGGCACCCGTTGATTTGCTAGAAGCCTCTGACAATCGGAATTAATCCTCGAAATTGTCAGCGACGATACGGTCAAGCAAACGCGGGCCAAAGCCAGACGCCCAACCCGCTTCCATTGGACGGTTTTTGCCAGAGCGCCAAGCCACACCTGCAATATCAAGGTGTGCCCAAGGTGTATCATTTTCGATGAAGCGACCAAGGAATTGCGCAGCTGTTGCAGAGCCTGCCAATGGACCACCCATGTTTCTCATGTCAGCAAAATCAGAATCGATCTGTTTGTCATAAGTTGATGAAAGCGGCATACGCCAAACTGTTTCGCCTTCGGCTTTACCAGCTGCATCAATCTGAGCAGCAAACTCATCATTGTTAGAGAAGACACCGGCGTGCTCGTCACCAAGGGCTACAAGGATCGCGCCGGTTAGCGTGGCCAAATCAATGATAGCGCGTGGTTTGTGTTTTTCTTGAGCATACCAAAGCACATCTACTAACACCAAGCGGCCTTCGGCATCAGTGTTTTGGATTTCAATAGTTTTACCAGCGGCAGATGTGAGAATATCGCCGGGGCGGATCGCATTTCCATCTGGCATATTTTCAACTAGGCCAACCAAACCAACGACGTTGGCTTTGGCTTTGCGTGTCGCGATTGATTTCATCGCACCAACAACAGCTGCAGAGCCACCCATATCGCCTTTCATATCTTGCATATTAAGGCCAGGTTTAAGCGAGATACCACCTGTGTCGAATGTCACACCTTTACCAACAAGCGCGAGCGGAGCTGCGTCTTTATCTTTGCCGCCATTCCATTTCATGACAACAAGGCGAGATCCTTTGACTGATCCCTGCCCGACACCGAGCAATGAACCCATGCCTAATTTTGCCATGGCTGGTTCATCAAGCACTTCGACTTCAAGACCTAAAGCTTCAAGCTCTTTGATACGCTCAGCATAACTTTCAGGGTGAAGCGTGTTAGGTGGCTCATTCACGAGATCACGCGCTAGCTCAGTGCCTTCAGCGGTCGCGGATAGACGTACCCAAGCAGCTTCAGCATCTTTTGTAGATGCGCCAACAACGCCCACTTCGCTGAGTGTTGGTTTGGCATCATCCTTCAAAGTTGTGCGGTAATTATCGAATCGGTAAGAGGCTAAACGAGCACCCAATGCGAGACGCGCAGATGCTTGGCCAGCTTCAACGCCAACAATATCAAGAGATTTTGCACCTGAGACGAGAAGTTTTTTAACAAGGCTTGCACCGGCATTTTCATATGTGCGGTCATCTGCTTTATCTTCTTTGCCAAGGCCGACAATAAGAATGCGTGAAGCGTTTGAACCAGCAGGTGCAAGGACTTCTACAATTTGCCCTGCTTTGCCTTCAAACCGTGCGGCTTCTGCTGCTTTTGAAAGCGCGTTTTGGCTTGCTTCATCTGCTGCTTTAGCTGAAGCAGGAATAGCTGAGCCTTCAAAACCCAAATACGCGATTGCTTCAGCATTCGCTTCGCTTTTAAAAGTAATTTTCATTATTGCTCATTCCTTAATTCGATTTATCAAGCCTGCCTGTTTCGACATTTCATCTGAAATAAGCGTCGACAGCTTGTATGCAAGGCGTTAGGCACAACTTATAGAGTTAATCTGATTGATGAAATCATAGACATGAGAAACGTCTAGGAATCAATTAGAGTGAATAAAAAGATTGGCCGAGTTGGTGAGATATTCCAGTGAGGCTAAGAGTCAACACACGTATCAGAGGAAGTGAATGGATCGCTTTCAGCAATATCTTTTCGGAAACGTCCTGCGCACAATGGTCTCTATTGTCGGGGGACTCGTGCTTATTGCGCTCCTTACGCAAGGTTTAACCCAGATAGATCTGATTGTGGAGAACAGGCAATCCGCCTTTACCTTCCTCTATGTTTCCATGTTGGCAGCGCCGCAAGTCATCGGTCTACTTCTCCCGATTGCACTTTTTGTTGCAGCGATTGCAACACTAAACCGCGCCCACAGAGATAGTGAAATTGTTGTTGCGCAAGCTGCGGGTATGTCGCGTTTGCAAATCGCATCCCCTGTTCTTCGTATTGCTGCTATCGCGGCCCTTCTTCATCTTTGTATCAATCTCTGGGTTCAACCTGCATCCTACAGGGAGATGCGGGAAACGCTGACATCTGCTCGAACTGATTTGGCGGCAACACTTGTTAAACCAGGGGAATTTAACTCACCTGCGCACAATCTAACTGTTTATATTGGGAAAAGCCTTGGCGGCGGCGAGCTGCGTACGCTCTTGATTAGTGATGCGCGTGATCCAGATGCCAATACCACTTATATTGCCAGAACGGGGGCCGTCACCGAAGTAGAAGGTGTACCGGCCATATTGATGCGTAATGCCCGAGTCCAGAAAATCGATGGAAACGGGCAATTATGGGATGGAACATTTGATCAATATATATATGAGCTAGCTGCTTTTGTGGATTCAGACACAAGCTATGTTCTAAAAGCATCCGATAGATTTTTGCATGAATTGCTCTACCCTGATTTCAACAATTTCTATGACAGAGATAATGCCGAGAAATTTTACGCTGAAGGGCATTCTCGCTTAGCCTTGCCGCTCATGAATATGTTTATGGCTATGCTGGCTGTGGTTGCTGTGCTTGGCGGTGATTTCAGCCGTCGCGGCTATCAAACGCGTATTTCTGTCGCCACGGGAATTGGTTTGTTTGCCCAATTGCTTGCATTGGCGTCTGTTTCTGTTGGCGAAGACAATCCCAAGCTGAACTTTATCCAATACCTAATTCCAATATTGAGTTTCACCATTCTCGCCTTCATGTTTTTCTGGGGCCGTAGCCTTAAACTCGCCGCACATGCGATGAAAAAAGAAGTTATAAAACAGACAGATTGCGACAATTCGGGAGCGGCCGCATAAATGATAGTTAGTCGCATACAAACTTATATATTCTGGGAATGTGTTGCAGGGTTGTTGATGACACTGGGCATCATTCTAGGCGCAATTTTGCTCGTGGATATGGTTGAGCAACTTAGAACTGTCGGCGCGAGAACTGAGCTTTCTCTATTAGGTGCATTCCAGCTAACGGCCTTGAAAGCCCCTCAATTGATTCTGGAAACGATGCCATTTGCAATTTTGGTGGGGAGTATGCTCGCATATTCCAAACTCAACCGGTCATCAGAGCTATCGGCTATTCGTGCGTCCGGCGTGTCTGCATGGCGTTTTCTGGCTCCCACTTTCTTTCTAGCAGCGTTCCTTGGCTGCATAGCAATGACCATTATTGATCCGCTAGCCACCTTCTCAAATGCCAAATATGAAACTGAGAAAACGCTATTGCTTGATGACACCGGCGCTGTCAAAGACTCCGCCAAAAGGCAAAAGAAAGTCTGGCTGAGACAAGGCACAGATACCACGCAGTCAGTTATTCATGGTGAGGTTCTGCCCAACGACAATAGTAGTCTTCAAAATGTCGAGATATTCATTCTTGAAAAAGATGGCGACGAGTTTGAATTTCAACGCCGAATAGACGCTAAGAAAGCAACTTTGAGACCCGGATTTTGGCAGCTTGAAGGTGTTACCGAATATTCCAGCGACAATGAACCGATAAAACAGGACTATTTGGCACTTACAACCACATTAGATCCAAGCACGATATTAGATCGTGGTACGGATGAAAAATCTATCTCCTTCTGGAAATTACCGCAATTGATTCAAGATGCGCGCAGAGCGGGACTGGATGCAGATAAATATATCTTGAAACTACATACGCTTTTAGCGATGCCAGTCCTCTTGGGTGCCATGGCACTTATTGGTGCTGTGGTGTGTTTAAGGCTCAGACGATCCGGCGGCGTGACCCAATTGCTCGCAGCTGGAATCGGCGCTGGTTTTCTACTTTTCTTTGTCAATCAAGTCTCGAAAGGGCTTGCCAGTTCGGGTGCAACACCGCCGCAGGCAGCAGCTTGGGCACCGGCGCTGATTGCACTGTTTAGCGTCCTGAGTATTATAGCATTCGCAGAAGATGGGTAAACTTACAGAAAAATGCTTCATTTTTAGCTGGACGTTGTTATGCCCTTTGCCTAATCAGAAGGTATTGAAGAGTTTAGTATCTGCAAATGTTGCGGGCGAGGAAATATAGTGGTTTCAAATTTTTTCCGATACGCGGCCGCATTTGGCGCAGCTTTTTCTATGTCAAATGCTGCTCTTGCCCAAACCGGAACTCCAACAATTTCTCAAGAGCAACGTGTTTACATCAACGCGGAACGCCTCATTGAGGATCGCGACAATGAACAAGTTATCTATGAAGGTAACGTACTCGCACGTTTTGAAGGCCGGTCACTGAGGGCTGATCGCGTAATATACGACCGCAAAGAGAGGCTCGTTCGGGCGCAAGGCAATGTTGAAATCATTGATGATGATGGACAATCCCGATTTGCCGATGAAATTCAGGTCAATGAAAACCTAAAAGACGGTTATGCGTTGAACTTCTCTTCACGTCTGGAAGGCGGCGCAGTGGCTACGGCTGCAGCAGCGATCCACAATCAAGAAACAGGCAACACTCTTGAGCAAATGGCTTATACTGCCTGCCCTGTATGTGCAGAGCCTGGCAGTGAGCCAACATGGTCGATCAAAGCCAAACGCGCCGTTCAAAATAAACAAACTCAAATGATTAGTTATCAGCACGCCTTTTTGAATATCAAAGGTGTGCCGGTTATGTATATCCCGTATTTTGCTCACCCTGATCCGAGTACAGAAAAACGTTCAGGTCTTTTGGCACCTGATTTTGGCTTAAGCCAGAAAACAGGACTAGCCTATGAACAACCGTATTACTGGGCAATTTCACCATCCTCAGAACTTACTGTTTCGCCGACATTCTACCAAAACGTAAATCCTCTATTGGGATTAAAATACAAAAAACGGTTCTGGTCAGGTTATGTGTCGGCAGAAGGTGCTTTTACAAATGATAAGTATTTTGACAGTGACGGCGAAAAATATGGTGAAGACACATGGCACAGTCACCTTTTTGCTCAGGGCTTGTTTGAGATAAACAAAGACTGGAAATGGGGGTTTGGTACAGAAGCCCAGTCAGATGACTTATACGATCTTAGGTATGACATTGACGGCCAATATCAAACCCGTGGTATTTATGCCAGTCAATCTAGAAGCCTTCTGACTCAGCTCTACACACAAGGCCAAACTGAAACAATGTATACTGAAGCGGGGATTCTTCGCTTCCAAAAGCTTACAGGTGTTGATCCAGCAACAACTCCAATTGTTATGCCAACTATTTTCGCCGAGAAAAATTTTGGTTTAGGTGAATGGAAAAACATTGATCTAGGTAATATTTCAGTTGCCGCATCAACGGCGGTTGTCAAACGTGACCTTGGTGTATCTTCAACACGCGTCACAGCGGATACAAACTGGCGCACAAGGAGTGTGTTTGGACCCGGGTTAGTTCTTGAACCATTTGCTGAAATTCGTGGTGATTTCTACGATATATCAGATACTTATGATGTGTATGAAGAAAGCACCTATAGCCGTGGACTAGGATTAGCTGGGGCACAAATTAGTTTTCCTCTAACTCGCAGAGCTGGCTTGTTCGATATTATTATTGAACCTACTGCTATGGCAGCATGGGGAACGAGCGGTGCTAATGGGGATGAAATTCCCAATGAGGACAGTTTAAGTTTCGAAGCTGATGAATCCACTCTGTTTAAGCCCAATGGTGCTTCCAATTACGACCTATGGGAAGGCGGCGGCAGATATTCCCTTGGTTTCAACGCAGCCGCGCGTTGGGGTAAAAACAACTCAATTAACGGTGTGTTTGGCCAACGCTGGAGCGATGAGGAAGATTCAAGTTTTAACGAGTTGACCAATCTGTCCGAAAAAGAATCCGATTATGTGGCATCGGCTGCTCTGAATTTGGGAACTGCGTTTAATTTGAGTACCCGCCTTAGAATTGATAAAGAAAACTTTGACCTTAAACGTATCGATGCACGCGCCACTGTTGATTATTGGCGTATCAAAAACACCTTCCAGTATTTCCGCCTAGATGAAACCCTAGCAGTCGGTGGTGAAGAAGGTTTTGCATCGCTTGGAACACTGAAAATAAACGATAATTGGGGATTGATCGCAGGTATAGACAGAAACATAGCGGACGAATTGAACATACGTCAGTCTTACGGTGTATATTTTAAAGATGATTGCTCTTTGTTTCAGCTAACTTATGAAAGAACACAGACACTTGATCGAACAATTGGGCCATCTGAATCCATCAATTTCAGCTTTGCACTACAATCCCTTGGCAATGCGGGATCAAACCAATTTGACTAAACTCAAAAACTCTTATTGTACCCGTAGTGAGAAATCACAGAATATTGCCATAGAGTTTCCTTTTTTTTAGTTAGAATGCATAAGAACAGCGCTTTCTAATTGCGACTTTGTTCAGAAACGCTATGTTCGGCGATCTGTGAAAATACAAGATGAGCACTAAGTGGATAAATATATGAGACTTACTAAATCCAAGCTGAAATACATTGCACCCGTTATTGCAAGTTTTCTCGCTTATGCTCCAATTCCTGTGCACGCACAGTCTGCAGACGCCAGTAACGTCCCTCAAATTGAAGCTGTTGAAGGCACTGTTGCGATCGTCAATGATCAACCAATTTCCTATTCTGATGTTCGGCAACGCGCTCAATTTATTCTGGTCAGCCTTGGTGTTCAACCCAATGCCGAGACAATCCGACAAGCTCAAACACGTGCTATTGAAGGGCTAATTGACGAAAAGCTACAGCTTCAAGAAGCTGAAACATACGAATTAGTTGTTGAAGAAGCAGAAATAGACGATTCAATTGCGAATATAGCTGCACGTTCAAACGCGACTCCAGAGGACTTTTTGCAAGGTCTTGCTCAAGTTGGTTTAAGCCCGCGCACTCTAAGAGATCAGATCAGAGCGGATATTGCATGGCGCCGCCTCGTTGGGGGAAGATTTGGGTCTCGCGTTCGTATTTCCAGTCTACAAATTGATGACAATTTGGAACGCTTGAACAAAAGCATGGAAGAACCTCAATACCGTATTGCTGAAATTTTCCTTCCGGGCATTACACAAGAAGAAATTTCTGTTGTGTATCAAGGAGCTGAAGAATTAAAACGCCAAATAGAGAACCAAGCCGCTCCTTTCGAAGCAGTCGCGCGTCAATTTTCAGCTGCCCCAACAGCAAGCGCTGGTGGTGAAATTGGTTGGTTAGGTGAAAGCCAGCTAAAAAAAGAATATGCTGATCAAGTTCGCGCCTTATCGAAACCGGGTTTAACTGACCCTATCGTGACAGATAATGGCGTTTACCTAGTATCTTTGATGAATAAGCAAGCCCCTGTTGAAGAAGCTCTAGTTGGCTTCAAACTCAAACAAATTTACGCGACAGGAGCCGATGCAGTTTCAAAAGTGGAAAACGCAGCCGCACAAATTGAAAACTGCGCAGCTTTAGACAATGAAAGCGCTTCCCAAGAAGGCGTGGCGTTTGTTGATTTTGGCGTGACCCAACTCACAGAGTTAAGTCAGCAATATCAAGACCTTTTCAATGCCCAATCCGACAATTCCCATAGTGCGCCAATAATGGTTGCAGATAACAAAGCAGCGATTGTTTATGTTTGCTCTCATGAGATGTCACGCGGCAACATGCCTACACGTGCCGACATTGAAGACAAACTGCACGGTGAAATGGTTGATATGATGGCTAGTCGTTACCTAAGAGATCTACGACGCGACGCGACCATTATTCGCCGATAACATTATCACGACCAAGGATAAAAAGTGAGCGACAACCTGCCTCTTGCTGTGACTATGGGCGACCCAGCAGGTGTGGGCCCCATTCTTACATGGCGCGCGTGGCACCAAAGATCGACCACGCAACGGCCTTTTTTTGTTATTGCTTCATATGAGATTCTAAAAAATTCTCAAGAATTATCTGGAGTAGACGGCAATATTCAAATCATTGAGACACCGGCTGATGCAGAAAAAGCTTTTCACACATCTTTGCCTGTTCTTGAAATTGAATGTCCTGACACCAAGACAGGCCAACCCAATGCTGAATCTGCGGAAGCTATTATAGCTTCTATAGAAAAAGCCGTTGAATTGAGCTTTGAAAACAAAGCTGCTGGCGTTGTGACCAACCCGATCAACAAAGCTCTTTTATACAAGAAAGGCTTTAAATTTCCCGGGCACACAGAGTTTCTGGCTGAACTCGCACGTCAACATACGCACATGTCTAAAGCGCCTCTTCCTATTATGATGCTGGTCGGCGGCGGCCTTCGCGTCGCGCTTGCAACAATACATGAGCCACTGCGCAAAGTTCCAGATTTACTCACCCAATCCCTGATTGAGGAAGTCTCTAGTATCGTTCATGCGGGGCTTGTTCGTGATTTTGGCTTCTCGTCTCCTACTATCGCCCTTGCGGGTCTCAACCCACATGCCGGCGAAGAAGGTAGTCTTGGTATGGAAGAAATTGAGCAAATCAATCCGGCTGCTGCCGCATTGAGGCAACGCGGATTACAAATATCGGATGCGCAGCCGGGGGACACTGTTTTTCATGCCATGCTTGAAGGACAATTTGATGCTGTGATTGCCATGTATCATGATCAAGGATTAGCGCCGCTTAAATCTTTGGATATGTGGGGCGGCGTGAATGTGACACTCGGCCTACCCTTTATCCGTACATCGCCTGATCACGGAACAGGATATGGCGTCGCAGCTGATGGATCTGCACGACCTGATAGCCTGATAGCCGCAATAAATCTTGCATCAGATATGGCAAAGGCGCGCGCAAACGCCTAAAGACAAGATATGTCAGATCCACACATCCTAAATGCGCGTGCCAATAAATCTCTTGGCCAACACTTTTTATTCGATCCGGATATTCTAAACCGGACTGCCCTTTCTGCTGGGCCAGTTGAAGGACGCACTGTGATTGAGGTTGGCCCCGGACCGGGCGGCCTGACAGCTGCACTGCTGCGCAATGGCGCAAAAAAAGTTATTGCTGTGGAGATGGATGCGCGTTTTGCAGAAAACCTGCGTAGCTGGAAAGAGTATAAGGAAGGCCGCCTCAGCGTCATAGAAGGGGACGGTCTATCGCTGGATTATCCCAAACTCATCGAGGGGGAGGATAAGCCTGTAAAGATTATTGCGAACCTTCCTTATAATGTTGGTACGCCAATGCTTATCAATTGGATCAAATCTGGTTCATGGCGCGGCGAAATGGGGTTGATGTTTCAGCATGAAGTGGCCGCCCGTGTTTGTGCGCAACCGGGTGAGAAACATTATGGGCGCCTCGCTGTTTTATCCCAAGCTGTTGCCAACACACATATCGCTTTCACCCTGCCGCCGGGCGCATTTAAGCCGCCGCCGAAAGTGGATTCTTCTGTCGCGGTGCTAATGCCCCTGCCCGAAGATAAGAAATACACGCATTTAAGCACGCTAGAGCAAGTGACTGGTGCTGCCTTTGGCCAACGCCGTAAAATGCTGCGCGCTAGCCTTAAATCTCTTGCCAAAACCAAGAATATGGATGCTAGCGAATGGCTAGAAAGCTGCGACATAGACCCAACCCGCCGTGCTGAAACATTGGAACAATTTGAATTTAGAGCCCTAACTGAAGCTTTTCGCGTTAAGTAAATTCGGTGTTCGGAAATATTTTAAAACAATAATTCCAAATGTTCGGCATCAAATAATAGCTTATCTACACGGGCACCTTGGCTTGGTTTGCGGCGATCTAGACGTTCAGTGATGAGGATAGCGCATAATTCGTCATAGGCTGTTTCAACATCATCATTGATGAGGACGAAATCATACTCTCCCCAGCGTTTAATATCTGGTCCGGCACCTGATAAACGCTCCTTCACATTTGCAGGAGTTGCACCAGGGCGTCCTTCGAGGCGAGATTTCAATTCCGCAATACTAGGCGGCAGGATGAACACAGAAACAACATCCCCCGGCATGACCTGTTTAAGAACGCGCGCACCTTGCCAATCCACGTCAAACAGAACGTCGGTTCCCTTACGCTGAAGGCGTTCAACCTCACCGCGCGGTGTTCCGTAATAGTTTCCAAACACTTCTGCCCATTCTAGCAGCTCATCATTTTTGATTAGCTCTTCAAATTCTTCGCGTGTTTTGAAGTAATAGTGTTTGCCTTCTGTTTCATCTGGGCGGCGTTTGCGTGTTGTCGCTGATACAGACAATTCAACGCCTGCCATTTCGCTTAACATGCGGCGAGTCAGTGTCGTTTTACCAGCCCCAGATGGACTAGAAACGACGAACATGACACCGCGACGTTCAGGACGTTGAGGTTGAATTGGCTTATTCGACATTTTGGATCTGCTCTTTAAATTGATCGATTCCAGTCTTAAGGGCTAAACCTACATTTGTCAGGTCTAGTGACGCGGATTTAGAACATAAAGTGTTTACTTCGCGGTTAAGCTCTTGGCACAAAAAGTCTAGTTTACGACCACGCGCGCCATTGCCGGAAAGCAATTCACGTCCAGCTACAATGTGTGCATCAAGGCGGTCGAGTTCTTCTTTCACATCAGCTTTGGCAGCAAAAACAGCAGCTTCCTGCGCAATGCGCTCTTCAGTAATTTCATTTTCTTCACCCTGCAGTGCTTGCAATCGCGCAATGAAACGCTCTCTCACAAGTGCGGGTTGTTCTTGTGCAATTTGTGCAGCTTTTTTTGAATTGAGTTCTAACTCAT
This sequence comes from Hirschia sp., assembly GCF_058892565.1. Taxonomy (NCBI): domain Bacteria; kingdom Pseudomonadati; phylum Pseudomonadota; class Alphaproteobacteria; order Hyphomonadales; family Hyphomonadaceae; genus Hirschia; species Hirschia sp. The sequence continues at coordinate 19,631 of NZ_JBZXVU010000027.1, forward strand.
CAAGAATACCAGTCAAAATTTCTAATAATGCAGCGCCTTCAGAAGCGCGCGCCTCTTCAAAAGAGCTAAGCGCCTCATCAAGACTGTCTAGCAATTGCGCCTGCATCTCATCATCGAATGTATTGGATGAACGACTAGACCCAAGGGCGATGACACCTTTAATATTTAAGAGCTGTGATAAATTGTCAGGAAGTGTCTCATTTAACTGGGCTTGAATTCGGCTTTGGCGCGATAGACGCGCCAGCAGGGCCGTATCCACTCGCGGACCACTTTCAACACGCTCATGCTCTACCTGCAACTGAATCTGCAAATTACCGCGAGTGAAACGCGCTTTAACGCGCTTTTTGGTTTCAAAATCTAGTGCATCCAGCCCCGATGGCGTATTCAGGCGGATATCTAGACCTTTACCATTTACACTACGGATTTCCCAAACCCAATGGCCCCAATCCGCACTGCCGTCAGCACGTCCAAAACCGGTCATACCCATTAGAGTCATACCGTTTATCTCCACCAATATTTTATCAAGCTATTGCTTTTTTTCTCGTTCAATACGCCGCCAATTTGCAACATTTTGCAAATGCTGAGCGTGCGTCACAGCAAAGGCATGCCCACCAGAACCATCCGCCACAAAGAATATATATTTAGATTGCGGAGGGTTTAACACAGCGGCGATTGCTTCTTTACCCGGATTGCATATCGGACCGGGCGGCAAAGCTGGAATACGATAAGTGTTATAACCCGTTTCCATATTCAATTCGCTACGGCGGATACCGCGCTGATTGCCATTTTTATCAATCAAACGTCCATTACTACAGCGATCAGGATGTAGCATACAGACACCATATATAATCGTCGGATCTGTTTCTAAACGCATGGAACGTTTTAAGCGATTGGTGAAAACAGCAGCGACTTCAGGGCGCTCTTCGGCAAGCCCGGTTTCCTTCTCGACGATGGAAGCTAAAATGATTGCATCACGTTTCGTTTCAATTGGAATCCCGCCTTGGCGCTCAGCCCACAATTGTTCAATTAAAATATTTTGTGCTGCAATCATGCGCTTAATGACATTGGCTCGGCTTTCGCCGCGTACAACCATATATGTATCTGGAAGCATGACCCCTTCGGCAATATCGGCAGGTACTTCTCCCGTCAGTATTTCTTCATTGGCCAAACGCTGCAAAATCATAGCACTTGTCAGGCCCTCAGGAATCGTAACCGGATATAAAAGAGATTTACCTTCTTCCAGTATTTCAACAATTTCTTTTAAGCTCGCGCCGGAGGGAATAGCAAATTCTCCAGCTTTCATGCTTGTTTCAGCTTTTAGAAGTTTGGCAGCTAGACGAAAATACCGTTTGTCTTTAATGGCACCTGCCTCAAGCAACACATCACTCATTCGTGCGACACTTGCCCCGCTGGGAATTGCAACTATTCGATCATCACCCGTTTGAGTGACAGGCCCCTCAGCGATTAATTGTTGCTTGGCATAAAAATACCCGCCTCCAGCCATAGCTGCGGCGAGTATTATCAAAGCTAGCAATAGCGAAACGAGAATTTTCAAGGCTCCGCCCTTTTTCTTTGGCGGCGTGTCAAAACTCGTTTCGTTCATATGCTAATCTACTTGCTTAAGGACCAATGCTGCGTTCGTACCACCAAATCCAAATGAGTTGGAAATAGCACTCTTAACTTCCCGTTTCACGGCCACTTTAGGAGTCAGATTGACTTCAGCCTCAAAGGACGGATTCTCAAGATTAAGTGTAGGAGGCACGACATTGTCACGAATAGCAAGAGCACAAAATGCAGTTTCAACAGCACCCGCAGCCCCTAAAAGGTGACCAATAGCAGATTTAGTTGAAGACAGATTCACGTTCTTAGCATGATCACCAAGTACCCGCTCAACAGCGCGCACTTCAGTCTCGTCACCCGCTGGTGTTGATGTTCCATGTGCATTCACATAGTCAATATCAGCGGCTGTTAGACCTGATTTTTCTAACGCAGAACGCATCGCACGCTCACCGCCATTACCAGATGTATCTGGTGATGTGATGTGATAAGCATCGCCTGACAGGCCATATCCTGCAACTTCTGCATATATTTTAGCACCACGTGCTTTGGCATGTTCGTATTCTTCAAGAACAACGATACCCGCTCCCTCTCCCATAACAAAGCCATCTCTGCCTTCATCATACGGACGGGACGCCGTTTCTGGCGCATCATTATAGCTTGTAGACATTGCACGACAGGCAACAAAGCCAGCAATACCAATTCGACAAACAGCCGCTTCAGTTCCACCCGCGATCATTACATCTGCATCACCAGATTGAATGAGGCGTGCACTGTCACCAATCGCATGTGCACCAGTCGCACATGCGGTCACAACAGCGTGGTTTGGACCTTTAAAGCTGTATTTAATAGAAACTTGACCCGATACCAGATTGATCAATGCACCCGGAATAAAGAATGGGCTGATCTTACGTGGGCCTTTTTCATGCAACACAATGGATGTGTCAGCGATGGAAGAAAGACCACCAATACCGGAACCGATTAAAACACCTGTACGGTATTTTTCATCATCGGTTTGAGGAACCCATCCTGAGTCGGCAACTGCTTCATCAGCAGCTGCCATCCCATATAGGATAAATTCGTCGATGCGCCGTCTTTCCTTGGCTGACATAACCAAATCAGGATCGAAAGAAGCTGGATCATTTTCAGATCCACCACCGCGACCAGATTTCCAAGGAACTTGACCAGCAATCTGGCAAGCCAGATCGTCAGTCTCGAAAGTGTCAATCCGGCCAACGCCAGATTTCCCCTCGATAAGTCGTGACCAAGTCGCCTCTCGCCCATGAGCTAGAGGCGTCGTTAGCCCGATACCTGTAATGACTACGCGGCGCATCAAATATCTAAAGCTTAAACGCGCTCTTTGATGAATTTAACAGCGTCACCAACAGAGTTGATTTGCTCTTGAACTTCATCTGGAATTTCAATTGCGAACTCTTCTTCAAACGCCATTACAAGCTCGACTAGGTCAAGACTGTCAGCGCCAAGATCTTCTTGGAATGTTGCTGCTTCTACTACTTTGTCGGCGTCTACTTCCAGGCGCTCGACCACGATTTTCTTAACGCGTTCGATTACGTCAGCCATGGCTAAACCTCTTCTTTGTTAGCGGCTATTCGGAGAGACCCCGTCTTGCCTTGATGGAATGGCGCGTTAACACACCATATTTTTTTTTACCATACTCTAAAACGAAATTAACCGCTTAGAGCATAGCCATTCCGCCGTTCACATGCAGAGTTTGTCCTGTCATGTAACCAGCTTCACTACTGGCCAAATAAGCGACTGCGGCGGCAATGTCAGCCCCTTCACCCAATTTACCTGCAGGAATCGACGATAAAATGTGTGTTTTCTGCGCTTCATTAAGCTCATCCGTCATTGGAGAGGCAATAAATCCGGGTGCAACACAATTTACAGTAATATTACGACTCGCAACTTCTTGGGCCAAAGATTTAGAAAAACCGATCATCCCAGCCTTTGATGCAGCATAGTTGGTTTGCCCAGGATTTCCAGTCACACCAACAATACTTGTGATCCCAATGATTCGCCCAGAACGACGTTTCATCATGCCGCGCATGCAAGATTTAGCCAGACGGAAATAGGATTGAAGATTTACATTCAAAACTGTTTCAAAGTCTTCTTCTTTCATCCGCATTAATAGACCATCGCGCGTGATACCAGCATTCGCAACGAGAATATCGAGTCCAGCACCCAATGCCTCTTCAGCCTTACCAACGAGTGCTGTTGTTTCTTCAGCATCAGATAAGTTACATGGCACGGCAAAAGCGCGTTCACCCAGCTCTTCAACCAAAACGTCGAGTTTTTCTTTACGCGTTCCAGATAACGCAACTGTCGCACCTTGAGCGTGGAGCGTTTTAGCGATCTGTCCGCCAATTCCACCAGTCGCCCCAGTTACCAGCGCAGTTTTTCCGGTTAAATCAAACATGGATATGTCCTTTAGGCTTCGTCTAACGATTTTGCGAAAGCTTCAAGATCAGCTGGCGCATTCAGCGCCACACCTTTAAGCGAACGCGCTATACGTTTATTCATTGTTGTTAGAACCTTGCCTGCACCAGCTTCTACCGTGAGGTCAAGCGCTCCGCCATCTTCAGAGGCCATCCATTCAACACTTTCACGCCAACGTACACGCCCTGTGACTTGTTCCACAAGCTGTTTACGAATCGCTTCAGGATCTTCTGTTGGACGCGCGGTTACATTCGCCACCAGCGGAGCCATTGGCGCTATAATTTTTGTCTCAGATAAAGCAGCTTGCATCTTATCCTGAGCTGGCTGCATCAATGAACAGTGAAAAGGCGCACTTACAGCAAGTGGTACGGCCTTTTTAATACCAAGATCACCCGCAGCAGCACACGCAGCATCAATTGCAGCTTTCGAACCAGAAATAACAATCTGGCCCGGCGCATTATCATTTGCGATATCGCAAGCACCGTGTTTTCGGCCAATTTCAATCATGGCTTCAGCTTGCGCTTGGTCTGCACCAAGAAGGGCTGCCATTGCACCTTCGCCCGGCGCAACTGCTTCTTGCATCGCTTCACCGCGCAAGCGCAAAAGCTTAGCTGCATCTGCAAGTTTGATCGCACCGACAGCAGCAAGCGCCGAATATTCACCTAAAGAGTGTCCAGCAACAAATTTTGCATCAGCTGGTTTCACATTGAATTCATTTTCCAATGTCCGCATCACAGCAATAGACACTGCCATTAAAGCAGGTTGAGTATTAGCCGTCATAGTGAGCTGCTCTTCAGAACCATTCCAGATGAGATCTGAAAAATTCTCACCAAGTGCAGAATCCACTTCATCAAAAACTGCTTTGGCAGCTGGAAATGTATTAGCTAGTTCTTGGCCCATTCCAACGCTTTGCGCGCCTTGTCCGGGAAATATAAAAGCGTATCCGCCCAATGTTGTCACTCCAAATTTGTTTCGTCTTTGGTAAATGGGGAAACCAAAATCCACAACAGGTTAAATGCATGATTTTTGTGAGAAGGGCTTATATTGAAGAATTACTTGATTCGTCCTCGAAAAAATGCATATTGCGCGCTTCGCCAGATTGGCGGTCCCGCTTACGTTGTTTGTAGGCATCCGGGATCCGACGTTTTTAGGTCGCCCTTCGTCCTTTAAGCGCCGCCAGTCGTTAGAAGGGAATTATCTATGGCGTTCTATGAACACGTGGTCATCTCGAGACCAGACGTATCTCCACAACAAGTTGAAACACTTGTTGAAGAGCTTACAGCAATTGTTACTGAAAAAGAAGGTACTGTCGCAAAGACTGAGTACTGGGGTCTTCGTAACCTTGCATACCCAATCAACAAATCCCGCAAGGGCCACTACTCACTTCTGAACATTGATGCACCTCCTGCAGCAATTCACGAAATTGAGCGTCGCTTGCGCATCAATGAAGACGTTATTCGTTTCTTGACTATCAAGGTCGAAGAATTGTCTGAAGAGCCTTCACCGGTTCTATCCCGCAAAGATCGCGGCGACAAAGGTGACCGCGGAGATCGCGGTGGTGATCGTGGCGAACGTCGTCCACGTCGTGACCGTGAGGAATTCTAATCATGGCTCAGCAAAAACTGAATATTTCAAACATCCCTTCACGCCGTCCATTTGGTCGTCGTCGTAAGGTTTGCCCATTTTCAGGCGATGCAGCTCCTGCACTTGACTATAAAGATGTAAAACTTCTTCAGCGTTACATCTCTGAAAAAGGTAAAATCGTCCCTGCACGTATTACCGCAGTCAGCCAGAAGAAACAGCGCCGCTTGTCTCAAGCTATCAAACGTGCACGTCACTTGGCTCTTCTGCCATATGCTGTGAAATAAGGAGATTAAATCATGGATGTTATTCTCCTAGAACGTATTGAAAAGCTTGGTGCTATTGGTGACGTGGTTACTGTAAAGAACGGTTTCGCACGTAACTTCTTGCTTCCTCAAAACAAAGCGCTTTTGGCAAATGCTGCTAACAAAGCACGTTTTGAAGCTGAGCGTGAACACATTGAAGCGCGTAACGCTGCTGCAGCTGAAGAAGCTCGCAAATCAGGTGAGAACCTTGATGGCGCTGCTTACGTAATTATCCGTCAATCAAGTGACACAGGTTTCCTTTACGGTTCTGTGTCTGCTCGTGATATTTCGGATTACGCAAAATCATTGGGTCACCCAATCGAGCGTAACCAAGTAGACTTGAACCAACCGTTCAAGAAAATTGGTCTTTACGAAGTTAAAGTACGTCTTCACGCTGAAGTCGTTATCACGATTACAGTCAACATTGCGCGTTCTGAAGAAGAAGCTGAGCGTCAAGTTGCTGGTGAAAACGTTATCGAAGCTACACTTGAAGCAGAACGCGCTGAAGCAGATGCACAAGCTCAAGAGATGGCTCGCGCCTCTCGTGAAGCTGCTGCTCAACGTGGTGATGTGGACGAAGAGCTTTAAGCTTTTTAAGCGACAAAATTTTAAAGGGACCTTGGCAACAGGGTCCCTTTTTTTGTTCTCTTTTATTCTCTATTTTTCCACAGGACGACAAAATCTGTGAAGTTTGACAAATCTGCTAGAGATCTCTGCCAAAAAAAAGGTTAATATCGTTAACATGACACAAGATGATATTCCCGAATTTCCACCTGCAGACTTTCCCGACTCTATGCCGGAAGGTCCACCTCCTGATGGAAATTATGAACAATTAAGTCCATTCGACGATTTACTGCCAGCAAGCCCAGCTTCTGGCAATGCATCAGCGCCGGGCAAAAGCAATGGTTCGGCAGGTACAGGCTCAACCGCTGATGAGCCGCACAACCTCGCCGCAGAAATGGCGGTTCTCGGGGCTATTCTCTACGATAACAACGCATATCAGCGTGTGGGAGATATCCTGCTAGGCAGTGATTTTTACGCTCCTGCAAACACGCGAATCTACGAAACAGCACAATCCATGATCATGAAAGGTCGCGTCGCAGACG
>NZ_JBZXVU010000028.1:0-67760 GCF_058892565.1 Hirschia sp.
TGATTTTTCTTCTGGCACATTTTCAAGATATTTTAGAATGCCGCCTTTCAGGTGAAACACTTCTTCAAAGCCCATATCCTTGGCCAAAGCTGTCGATTTTTCACAGCGAATACCACCCGTGCAAAACATCGCCACTTTGGGCTTATTGTGCGTGCGTTGGAATTTCTCAAACCATTCAGGGAATTCGCGGAAAGTCGTCGTTTTCGGGTTCACTGCGCCTTTAAACGTGCCAATCTGCACCTCATAATCATTGCGCGTGTCGATCAAAATCACATCATCTTGTGCGATCAAATCATTCCAGTCTTCTGGATCAACATATGTTCCCACAATATTGCTTGGGTCCGTGCCCGGCACACCCATCGTCACAATCTCGTTTTTCAGGCGCACTTTCATCCGCAAGAAAGGCATCTCTTTGGCAAAGCTTTCTTTGTGCTCAGTGGCTTCAAGCCCAGGAATAGAGCGAATATGCGCAAGCACAGCATCAATACCCTCACGGCTGCCTGCGATAGTTCCGTTAATGCCTTCAGTTGCCAGAAGCAATGTCCCCTTCGTGCCCGCAGCCTCGCACGCGGCCAGCAAGGGCGCCTGCAGCTCTTCATAATTTGGAAGCTTAGCAAAGTGATAAAGTGCGGCGACGATAATCTGGGTCATTGTGTTTGTTTCAGTCTAAAATTGATCAGTTCAAAACATTCGGGCGAGAGCATCACTGCCCTCGCCCAAAACCTATTAGCCTCTATCTAACTTAAAAGCTAGAAAACCGGAATACCCTTATTTGTCACATGGAAATAGTGACAAGGATTAGTCAGTCAATTCTGGCTCTTCTGACTTCTTAGAAGATTTCGGTGTGTCCTCTTCATAAATGAAAGCCAGTTTTTTCGTGTCTTTGATATCCACATCAATGGTCACCACACCGCCTTTTTTCAGCTTACCAAATAGCAGTTCTTCAGCCATAGGCTTCTTTACATGCTCTTGGATAACGCGTGATAGCGGACGGGCTCCATAGTCTTTATCATAACCACGCTCTGCCAACCAAGCACGCGCTTTATCAGTTAGAACGATATCAACATTACGGTCAGACAATTGACCTTCAAGTTGAAGGATAAATTTATCAACAACGCGTGAAATCACTTCCTCACCCAATGGCGAGAATGGCACGATCGCATCCAAACGGTTGCGGAATTCCGGTGTGAAGAGCTTTTTGATTGCCTCTTCATCTTCACCTTCACGTTTGCCGCGCCCAAAACCAATGGCTTCTTTGGCAGCATCCGACGCACCCGCATTGGTTGTCATGATCAAAATCACATTGCGGAAATCAATCTTCTTACCGTTTGAATCTGTCAGCGATCCATTATCCATCACCTGCAAGAGAATGTTGAACAATTCAGGATGCGCTTTCTCAATCTCATCTAGCAGCAACACACAGTGAGGATGTTGATCCACACCATCTGTCAGCAATCCACCTTGATCATATCCAACATATCCCGGAGGTGCACCGATCAAACGCGAAACAGTGTGACGCTCCATATATTCAGACATATCAAAACGTAAAAGCTCGACACCTAGAATGGACGCCAATTGACGCGCAACTTCAGTTTTACCCACACCGGTTGGACCCGAGAATAAGTAAGACCCAATCGGCTTATTGGCTTCACGCAGACCAGCACGCGCCAGCTTAATGGCATCAGACACCGCAGCAATGGCTTCGTCCTGTCCGTAAACAACACGCTTTAAATCAGCCGAGATAGACTTAAGAGCCTGTTCGTCCGTTTTATTGACCTGCTTAGATGGAATACGAGCCATCTTCGCAATCACTTGCTCGATCTCTTTTGTGCCAATTTGCTTACGACGTTTTGATTCAGGTTGCAGCCATTGGCTTGCACCCGCTTCATCAATCACATCGATCGCTTTATCCGGCAATTTCCGGTCAGTGATGTGACGCGCTGCCAACTCCACCGCTGTCTTGATCGCATCATTGGTATATCTAAGGCCGTGGAAATCTTCAAAACGAGATTTCAAACCCTGCAAAATCTTGATGGAATCTGCCACAGTTGGCTCAACAACATCAATCTTCTGGAAACGACGCGCCAAAGCACGATCTTTCTCAATGTGCTGACGATATTCTTTATACGTCGTAGACCCCATACAGCGCAGCTCACCAGATTGAAGCGCTGGCTTTAGCAAATTGGACGCATCCATCGCGCCGCCAGATGTCGCACCCGCACCGATAACCGTGTGAATCTCATCAATAAACAACACAGAACGCGGCTGTTCTTCTAGCTCTTTAACAACCTGTTTTAAACGCTCTTCAAAGTCACCGCGATAGCGCGTACCCGCAAGCAAAGCGCCCATATCAAGAGAGTAAATAATGCTCTCCCCAAGGATTTCAGGGGCTTCACCATCGACGATACGTTTAGCAAGACCTTCGGCAATGGCAGTCTTACCAACACCGGGATCACCAACCAGCAATGGGTTATTTTTACGGCGACGACATAATACCTGAATACAGCGATCCACTTCTAGCTGACGCCCAATCAAAGGGTCCGTTTTGCCAGAACGTGCTTTTTCATTTAAATCAACACAGTAAGCTTGTAGCGCTTCACCGCCAGATTTAACTGTTTCGTCTTTATCTTCGCCAGCGCCATCCACAGGTCTTGAACGAGACATGCCCGGCTTTTTCGCGACACCATGTGAAATGTAATTGACCGCATCATAGCGTGTCATATCCTGAGCTTGCAGGAAGTAAGCAGCGTGGCTTTCACGTTCGGCAAAGATAGACACAAGCACATTGGCACCTGTCACTTCATCTCGACCAGAGCTTTCAACATGCAAAACCGCACGCTGAACAACGCGCTGGAAAGCCGCTGTCGGATGCACATGCTCATCATCGTCAACGACGATAGAATTAAGCTCTTCATCCATATAATCATTTAGGTCGCCGCGTAGCTTGTCTATATCCAGCTTACACGCGCGCATGACCTCCGAAGCATCTTCATCTTCTGTCAGCGCAAACAACAAATGCTCAAGCGTGGCATATTCATGCTTGCGGTCAGACGCAAGATGTAACGCTTTTTCAAGCGCACGTTCTAGGCTGGGGGTCATTGAAGGCATTTGGTAACCTCTACTCTTCGCGTTCCATCGTACATTGCAGAGGATGCTCACTTCTGCGGGCAAGGTCCATCACTTGCGCCACTTTTGTTTCAGCAACCTCATATGTGAACACTCCACACACACCCACGCCTGTATTATGGACATGGAGCATGACTTTTGTCGCTTCTTCACGAGTCTTGTTGAAGAAGTGCTCAAGAATGAGAACAACAAACTCCATGGGGGTGAAGTCGTCGTTCAATATTAAAACACGGTACAAAGACGGACGTTTTGTCTTTGTCTCTGTCCGCGTTGCGACGCCCGTCTCATCGTCGGGGCCTGTTGGGGTATTATCGTCTGACATAAACCTATCGAAATCTAACCAACATCACATTGCTCCAAACAAATAAAAAGCTCAGAGCGCTTTAATCATACACAATAGATATGAAGATACTCTCCCAATGTAAGAGGGAAGCCACAATATTGTGCAATCCCAATCTAAGACTTATTACCAAGTAAATCCAGCCATCGTTCAATTCGTTTGCGATTTACACCAAAATCTTTTCGCCCATATTTAGATCGCGAATAGATTGCGAGGGTTGAGCCGCCCTCATCTGCTTCTAAAAAACAAACGCTTATATAGTCTGGCCAGCCGACCAAAGGTGTTCTCTGGCGCAGCTCCATGCAAAATTCTTCATCCTCCAATACGGACAGCCTTGACTCATTTTCAATTGCGCGCACAAATTCGACCTTGAGCTGGGCAGGTGTTTTTCCAGCATAAACAGGAGCCGCCCCGTTAGGTTGCGCATTCTGACAATAGCCCTCGGGTGCCAATAAATAAGTGTTTGGCGTTTTCGGCAGTGTCATCGTTTTTAGATTTAACATTCAGATAACATTTCTTTGATCAATTTTGGCCTACAAATTATATTCAGTTAACCACACTTCAATGAATGCAGCCTAACATCAATCTTGAAGTACGTCGTTTTCGATAAACAGGATCATAACAGACATGGCATTTTCGTCCGCATTCTCTGGTCTAATCAAAAAGCTCATCACAGCTTTGGCCCTGTCTTTATGTGTTATCGCACCCGCGAGCGCAGAAAAATACGCATCCTATGTGATCGATATCGACACCGCTAAAGTGCTTCACTCTCGCAATGCGGATGATCCACGCTTTCCAGCCTCCATCACCAAAGTGATGACACTTTACATGGTGTTTGATGCGCTAAAAGCAGGCGAATTAATGCTAACGGACGAACTAAAAATTTCACGTGAAGCGTCTAAACAGCCCCCTTCCAAGCTTTATCTAAAGCCGGGCGAAACAATCAGCGTCGAAACAGCCATCAACGCACTCGTCACAAAATCAGCCAATGATGTCGCCGTTGTTATCGCCGAGCGTCTTGGTGGATCAGAAACACGTTTTGCAGCATTGATGACAGCCAAAGCGCGCCAGCTTGGTCTTAAAAACACACGCTTTAAAAACGCATCCGGCCTGCCAAACGCCGCCCAACTCTCAACAGCACATGATCTTGCGATATTGGGAGAAGCCATGTTGCGCGATCACGCTGATTATTATGACTATTTCTCCACGACAGAGTTTAAATACGGCAGAGCTAATTACAAAAACCACAACAAACTTCTTGAATCTGTTCGCGGCGTAGATGGCATCAAAACAGGCTATACCCGCGCATCTGGCTTTAACCTACTCGCATCTGCCGAGCGCGATGGACACCGCGTTATCGCTGTCATGCTAGGCGGCGCAACATCCAAATCACGCAACGCTCACGTCACCGACCTTTTAGAAGCTGCATTTGATGTTATCGCAACTGGCGAAGATGAAAAACCAAGCATCACAACCCGCATTGCTTTTAACGAATTGCGCGGCCTAACAACAGATGACCTCAATCATTATGCGCTTGATGAAATGGACAGCTTCAGCACCGATGAAATCGACCTAGAGCAAGGCTCCGCTGAATAGCATTTAATTCCCAACACTTGCCAAAACGAACAACTCTGAGTTTATGTGTTGTTTGAACCTGCCTAATATGCGATGAACTATGCGTGCAAATTAAGACTGCACGCATATTATGGGTTGGGGCATATGGTAAAGTATAGAAACGCGCTAGATGGCTTGCGGGCTATCTGTATTATTTTCACAATTTTCAATCACATTTCATTCGTACCAAGTTACATAGATGGCTCATTTGGCGTAGATATTTTTTTCGCTCTCAGTGGATGGCTAATCACTTGGCTTCTATTGCGCGACTCATCGCAAGACCAAAAAATCAATCTAAAATCTTTTTATATCAGACGTTTCTTTAGAATTGTCCCTTTATACGCCTTCACAATTTTCATCTATTTTTGTGCTTCCGAACTCTTGGCGCGCATAGGGCAACCAGAAAAACAAAATGAATTTTTCACTGCCCTTCCTTACATTGCCTCTTTCAATAGTGAGTTCAGACCAGTAGAGGCAGGCAACTCCTTTCTACACGCATGGACACTCGGCATAGAAGAAAAATTCTATATTATTTGGCCGTGTATTCTATTTTTCTTGCTCAAAAAACCTCTCTGGGCATTCACGGTATCCGCGCTTATCATTGGCGGCTTGCTCTTTGCGTCCAACGGCGAAAGCTTTTTTGTTCGCGGCTATTTTGGGCTGGCTTTTGGTGCTTTGTTGGCCATCATCGTAAAAAACAAACCACGCCTGATAGACATATTCAAAAAAAGCGAAATTGCTTCCATTTGTGTCGGCCTGATGGTCCTCACATACATAGCGTCACTCATATTTCCGATGGTCAATATCTGGAATTTAGCCATGTCGTTTTGTGGTGCCGGACTTGTTGCTAGTTTGTGGTTTAATGAAGATAGCCCAACTTCCCGAATATTATCCTTTTCTCCGCTTGCATGGGCAGGAAAACTCACATTTGCAATCTATCTCACACATGTGCTCGTCTTAAACGCTGTGGAAATTGGTATTGATAAACTCGGCTTAGAAAACTCAATGATGCTAGAGTTTACTCTCGCCTACCCGCTCTCAATTGCTTTTGCATACATACTGCACATCACAATCGAAAAACCTTGCATAACAATGGGTCGCAAGATTGCCAGCGGCCCTATTTTCCAAGCTGGATTTTCACCTCGCATATAATTAGAAGCATCGGATAACGCAAAACTTATCCCCGCCCCAGAAAACTTGCGCCATATTAAGCGCCTCAATCCTTGAGGGCGGCTCGCGACCGGACGTGTTGGGATTGGCAAAGTGATTTTTCAAATCGGGTGGCAATTACGAAAAGAGAGCCAAAAGCTCCAAGGCTTAAACACCCCAAAAGAAAAACCATGAGACGAGGCATGCTTATTTGCGGCCCAAACTATCGCTGGCATCCCGTGTTTGGATCGGGACCAGCAATTTAGACTAAGACTGCCAAAAATAAGCGTGCCTCGTGCCCTTACTCTGGTTATTTAAAATTCAATATCTGATACCTTCGCATGCTCTGTCATAACGAAGATTTCTGTGCAGCCACTGACAAATCGGCATCTTCCGCCTGCGCATCCAGCCATTCTTGCTTAAGCGTTTCACTTGTGCTGCCAGAGCCATCAGGCTGCCAGCCGGGCGGATTAAACATTCGCCTCACCCATCTATCAGGGCGCAATCCATCAGATATACAGTCTGAAACAAACTCCATCACCCCATGATAAGCCAGATAAAGCGGATTATAGGATTCCACATTCTTCACCAGACCATACACACAAGGATCGCTTTTCAATTCCGGTGTAAATGTACCAAACATCTTGTCCCAAATGATAAACACACCCGCATAATTCATATCCAAATATCGCGGATTGGTCGCATGATGCACACGGTGATGGCTTGGCGTGTTCATTATCGCTTCAAACCATTTGGGCATTTTATCAATCGCTTCTGTATGGATCCAATATTGATAAACCAAATTAAAGCTCATCGCGAATGCCATAAAAGCAGGATGCACACCCAGAAAAATCAATGGCGCACCAATCACAAATAATCCGGTAAATGGTCCCAGCCATGGTTGGCGTAATGCCGTTGTCAGATTGTAATGCTGTGAAGAATGATGCGTGACATGCGACATCCAAAACCAGCGCATGCGATGTCCAAAACGGTGTTTCCAGTAATAGACAAAATCCGTCACCACAAACACAATAATAAAGCTCCACCACGTCACTGGAAGCTCAAAAACTCGATACTCCCACACCACTAAAAGCGCAGCAATCGCCAAGAAACCCGTCACTGTATCAACAATAAGATTGCCAATTCCCAGAGAAACTGACGTGATTGCATCATTAGTTTCATACCGGCCACGCACGCGTTTGCTTCGCACTGCCCACCATTCCAGCACCAATGTCACAAGGAAAAAGGGAATTGCATAAACCGTCGGTGTGAAAAATTCTGGTATGGTTTATCCTCCGCTTGATAAATCGATCCTACAAATTCTTCCAAGGCACTCTGGATATTTGAACATCCTCTTTATTAGTCGCATATCCCACATAAAGATAATCGCCCCAGATCACGCTTTTGGGATAGCTATAGCCAATACTTTTGTATTTTCCCTCATAGCGCAAAGCCTGCAAATCATCGCCGCCGCGCAGCAGCCACGCTCTGTCAAAAACGACACCATCTTTGCTTAAAGATACAACCAAAGGCGACCTTATCTTGGTATTGCGCGGATTATTGACGCGGAACACATCACCATTTGGCAAATTGCCAGCACTCTGTTTCGAGCGAGAATCAGGAAACGCGGCAAGCTCGGGATCTGTCCAGCTCACGCCATCATTTTCACTAACAGAAACAATCGTTTGATAGCTACTGTCTTGATCCCGAAACACCATAACAAGATCCCCATTCGGGCGCAAAAACCAGCTCGGTTCAATTTCGCGGCTAACAGCTTTTGTCGTTGGCAAATTCTCAAATTCACCTTGCGTCCAACCCGTTATTCCCAATGGGTCATCCGTGTAAAACGGCTTCACATGCAGGCCTGGTGATGTGTGAAAAGCCGTTACAATCCGGCCAGTCCTTGTCGTATAAGGGTCCTGTTCAATAACCCCGTTTACCGGCACACCGTCTATATCAAGCACACGCTGCGGAGTGCTCCAGACCACACCATCTTTGCTGTAAATGTATTCAGTATATCCGCTTCTATCTTCATAGGTAAAACTTGGCCAAACATTGATATAAGCGATGAGCGTTTCACCATCTGTCCACCACCCACCACTGGTCACAATCGCATTGTCACGCGCTGGAGCTAAGATTGCAGGCAGAGACCAATTTTTTCCTTCATCTGAAACGCTGAATTTAACTTCTGTTTCAGGCCCATCTTCATCTTTGATAGAAGACTGCCATTGCGCATAAAGCTTGCCCTTAAACGGCAAAAGCACAACGCCATTATTATAGCGATAATCTGTTTCTTTTGGTTCAAAAATAGTAAATATTTCAGTGTCTTGGGCACGAACCAAACCTAGAGTTTCTGTATTTTCTTGATCAAAAAGTTCAGCTTGCACATGGATTAAAGGCGGCGTTGTCACACCCACTTTGGCACAATATGCCAATAAACCAACACAGATCAAACTTAACAAAATTCTAGTTTTCATATCCACCCCTTTAATTTTAGAGGCACATACTAGAGGGCGATTTGCCCAAAAGGCAATTACTTAGCTTATGTAATCAAACATATTTTGCAGGGTCAGAAAGAAATTTCTTCGCCTTCCATACCGGGCAATTTCAGCACGATAAGTAGATCACGAATTTCCTGACGCGCCGCCACATGGCTCATCGTGAAAGCGACATTTGATCCAGCCTCAGTCAGATCAAGCAAAGTTAACCCCATAGGAAACAGCTCACGATAAATCACACGCTCAGATAATCCCGGTGCAATCCGAAATCCAATACGGCGAGCCAAATTGTCCAAAGCCTCACCCACGCGCTGTTTATTACGCGCATCAAGGGGCGACATGCGGTTACGCATCACCACCCAATCAATCGGCTTACGGCTTGTTTTTGCTTTACGTTTGCGACAATCCCACACTTGCTCTGCATAAAAACTTGGGCGCACGACTTCTAGAGTTTGAGGGTCGATATCCCCCAAAAGATCAAAGTCAACAAAACTATCATTTAGCGGTGTAATCAAGGTATCAGCAGATGAATGCGCCATGCGGGACAAAAATGTATCCCCCCCCGGACTATCTACGAGTATAAAGTCACATGTCTGAGACAAACGCTTAATACTGCCTTCAAATCGCTCAGCCTCTTCTAACTCAGCTGCATCAAGGTCACGTGCCTGACTTGCATCAATACGAACAGTCTCGGGCACGGGTAGATTTCCACCCGATGTTTGATTCCAGCGAATACGGTTTTCAAGATAGCGCGAGATGGAACGTTGACGGACATCAAGATCAAGAAATCCGACCTTTTTACCCATACGCATAAGGGCCACAGAAAGATGCATGGCCACAGTCGATTTACCTGCGCCACCCTTTTCATTACCTATGACAATGACGTGCGCCAAACGATTGCCGGCTGATTTGCCAGCGCCCGCTTGTTCGGCCAACTCTGTTGCCATACCTGTTACTCCACAATCCGCATTATACTATTGAAGCGTTCTTCCGTCGTCGGACGGTTCACATGCCCCAGCTACACGGCTTAGATCAACACATACTTCGGTAAGATCTTCTGCATTTGCAAAAGGTCCTGTGGATAAACGTACACCGCCGCCAACTTCGTCATAGAATGGCGTAAGTTCCTCTAGGTCTAGCTCACCTTCAAGGCGGTTCCAATCAGCAGACGCCGCACCCTGTGTTGGGTAAAGTCCAAGATCTGCGTATCTAAACAATGATTGCCCGTTTTCCATTTCAGGTGCTTCATCATACTGAGTTTCCGCTTCGGACACATCAATCATAGGTGTCGAAGCAGAAGGTATATGTTGAGCAGCTTCAGAAACAGGCTCCGGCGCAGCTGAGTAATTTGCATCGCTATAGCTTAGCGCAGCTTCATCCACAGGCTGCATGATCTCAAGCGCACTGCGAAGCGTCTTAAGTTCAACATTCAAAGCCTGAACCTTGGATTCGATTTCATCGACCATAGCCAACTCATCAGTCGGTTGGTAGCTGCGTAGATCTTTGGGGATCAAAACGCCTTCAGGAGGGTCTTGTCGAAGACCATCATCTACATATGAAGTTTCACCAGATCCGGAAATGCGGGTGCACGCTGATAAAGCGATAGCGCCTACAGAGAAAACCGAAACACGAAGAATATGGAGCAAATTTATTTTCATAAGACCAATTTCGCTCAACGTGGTTAACACATCATTGAGAAAGGTAGCAGAAAACCAGCATTTTACGATCACTTCTTGATAATTTTAGCAAAAGAAATTAACGCTTCGCCTCATGAGCAAAAATAACACGATAACTGTCCTTAAGACACCTTCAGAATTACGCGACTGGCGAATTGAACAAATACGCCTTGGTAACACCATTGGATTTGTTCCAACCATGGGCGCTCTACACGCTGGACACATATCATTGGTGGAAGAAGCCAAACGCCATAGCAGCAGCGTCATCGTCTCTATTTTTGTAAACCCGACTCAATTTGCGCCGCACGAAGATTTTGACAGCTATCCACGCACTATGGATGAAGATCTAGAAAAGCTCACTTCAGCAGGCTGTCATGCAGTCTACTGCCCTGTTGCTAAAGATCTTTACCCTGAAGGAAATTGCACACAGGTATATGTTGAAAACCTGTCTAAAATCCTTGAAGGCGAGCACCGCCCGCATTTCTTTGGCGGCGTCACAAACATTGTCTCCAGATTATTTACCCATGTTGCACCAGACATCGCAGTCTTTGGTGAAAAAGACTATCAACAGCTTCAAATCATCAAACGCATGACATTAGATCTGGGTATGCAGATTAAAGTCATTGGTGCTAAAACAATGCGTGAACCAGATGGTTTGGCGATGTCTTCTCGCAATAGATATCTCTCGCCTGAAGACCGCGAAAAAGCTGGAAAATTTGCTCAAGCTCTGCGAAAAGCGGCACAAGCCATTGAAAATGGTAGCCTAATTTCATCCACAATAGATCAAGCTATTCAGGATATATCAGCAGCAGGCCTTGGCCCAATCGACTATGTCGCCGTCAGAGATGCAAGCTCATTGGAAGACCTCGGAACAGATACGCTGAAAAAAGGTGTTGATGCACGCATCCTCACAGCTGCCTGGATGGGCAAGACGCGTTTGATCGACAATCTACCTCTGTCTCGCAATTAATCGCTACCAAACACCCGCTTCTTTTAGCGCTAATTCAAGGTGAATTGGCGTATCTGCAGGTGCAGGCGAGGATGGGCTAATATCTGGTGGCACATCAGAGTCTTTCAAATAGCGCCACCCCTGAAACGGGCGTTTCACCTTCACATGAACAGGCACAAGCTCAGGATCAAAATGGATGAGGCAGAATTTTGGTGCCCCCTCAATCTCAACGCGTTCAATCTCGATAATTCGCTGACGCAAGCAAATTTTATGCTTGATGACCCAATACATCGAGCCACCGTTAATAATCTCAGCACCTCGCTTGGGCATCATCCGCGTTTCATGCACGGGATTGGCAGATAAGCCTGCTGCTCTGCGTTGTTGCATAACGTGTTGTTGCCACTCGGTGAAACTCTCAATAGATTCAGCACCGGCAGCGAGTTTGATCATGTGAAGCGCCATCACATATAAATAGAGCGACTCTTTTTAAAGGCCAGCCCCTCATATAATTAATTTGTGGGGATACGTTTTGACTCTAATTGCTGATTGGCATCGCTAGCGAGAGAAAACGCAACATCCGTCACCTTCACAGAAAATGTCCGCTCACCCTTAACACCAAAACGCCCACCACGCGCGTAAAGATCATATCCAGTGACAAAAGTGACGCCCCATTGCTCAGATCGACCAAAGCTATAGACCTGCCTATAGCTATCCACCCACGCACCTTCTGGTGTTTTGAATGGCTTATTGATCGAATATTCAAGACGAGACAAAAGCCCTGTATTCGCATCCAGATTTAAACCGCCGACCATTTGTTGTGAGACTAACGCATCTACCGGACCGTCATTATTTGAAAGCTTGTGTTGAAATTGCACATTCCAGCCATTTGCCGTTTGAACGATGTTTCCCTGCCCTAAACTAGAACGCAGATCATCAGCAAACAAACGAACATCAGGCTGAACTTCCCGCGCCCAATCATCGACAATTGCGTCCAATTCTTCATCAACCCCAACACGCCGGCTAATGCGAAAGCGTCGGCTCAATGGTTTTAGCGGGTCGTATTCTATTTCTCGCACTGCGCCAGAACTAGATATGGATGCACGAAAAGCAGCCCGCATAGAAGGAACAGGTTCCGCATCAAGCAGCGCGATGTTTAACGCTTCAATAGGTGAGATTTGCGCCCCAGCTAAATAGAAAAATGCACTCACCAACCCCATTTTACGACTTTCTCAGCAAACCGGTTTAGGAAATTTAGGCCTCAGAATAGAAAAAAGCTCCTAAGGAAAGGTTTCCGAAGAAGCTCTTCTCCACACCAGCCTTTGCACGAAATTACGTCCAAAAAAGGTGATTTTCATAACAACACATGGGCAAATTATTCGTCTTCACTTTTAGCCCAGCTAGGAGAGCGATCTTCTACTGCTGCTGTCAGACCTTCTATTCCTTCAGCAGAGGCTCGCTGTTTTGCACTCAAGCGTGCAACTGAATGCATCAATGAAGAATCTATAGGTTCTTCTAAAACGTGCGAGATGAGAGCTTTTGTATTCGCAAGGGCTGAAGGACCAGCTTTAAATGCGAGCGATGCCATATATTCAGCGAGATTTTCCATCTCTGCCTCATCTTCAACAGCATATTGAACAAGGCCGATCTGTTCCGCGAAATCACCATCGAAAGTTTCACCAGTTAGAAATAATGCTTTGGCCCAGCGTGGCCCAATCGCTTCAACGACAAAAGGCGCAATTGTTGCCGGTAGAATACCTCGCGCAACGTCAGGAAAACTAAAACCGACATTTTTACTGGCAATAGCAATATCACAAGCAGCGACAATGCCCACACCACCGCCCCGTGCATCACCATGCACCATAGCCAAGGTCAATTGAGGCATTTCGTATAATTTACGAAGCATATTTGCCATGGCCAGCGCATCTTCTTCGTTTTCTTTTTCGGTGTAGTCGATTGCAGCTTTGGTCCATTCTTTATCGCCGCCAACAGAGAAAACATCTCCCGCTCCCCGGAAAATAACAAAGCGGACTTCTACCGTCTTGGATACAAGATCAATTGCATCACTCAACTCTTCGACAACCAGCGAATTAAAAGCATTGTGCTGCTCAGGACGGTTGATCAGGATAACCGCAACGCCCAATCGCGAAACATCAAGCTCAATATGCTCATAAGTGGACATGGAAGACTCCCTTTCGTGTATATGCATCTTTATGCACCCTATACCCGCCAACAGCATTACCACCAGTGCCATTTGGGCGCAGTTAATTCGCTTTAATAAAAAAGCCGATGAATAATTTGAAATTCTTGGTGTCAATTTGTTTGGGTTTGTCGTGTAAACTTCATTCGACAACAAGACTCTCAAAAGTTAGAGCCGTCTTAAATTGATACGAGCGTGAAATATGGGCCTGTTACCTAGTCGAGAAAACAAACTCAGCCAAACGATATTGGACGGGCTCCCCTTTCTTCAGGATGTGCCCAAATCAACGCTGAAACTTCTTGAAAATGACATGGCGCATTTTTCCGTTCCAGGCGGTCAGCAATTATTCGCCGCCGGTGCGCCCGCCGATGCTATCTATTTTGTTATTTCAGGCTCTTTGGGAGCATTTACCCCCAAGAGTGATGGACGGTCCGAATTTCTTGGTCATATTCGTACAGGCGAGCCTGTTGGTGAAATAGCCCTTGTTGCCGGTGAAAACCATCAAAACGATGTGTACACCCTTCGAGACACAGAGCTTGTTCGTCTCACGCGACAAGGATTTATGAAGCTCATCAAGTCTAATCCCGGACTGCTGGAACGCCTCACGCGCGTATTATTACTGCGCCTCAGAAAATCGCGCCGCAAACAACCAAGACGCGCTGAACCACGCGTCTTTGCTCTCATGGCGACATCACCCACGATTGACGTTGATTTAAGAGCTAAGGCGCTCGCTAAAGAACTGGAAAACCTATCTTTCAAAGTCAAAATCGTCGATGAAAGCGATGCTGACAAAGACTCAAGATATTTTGATGATCTAGAAGCGCGCCACGACATCGTTATTTTCAAAACAGCCATCGGCGACAGCAATTGGTTCCGTATGAGCCTTCGCTATGCAGACAGAATTTGGATTCTTGCCAGAGCAGACGCCCATCCATCGTCACCATTAATGCCTGATGATGAAAGCCCGACACGTCAGTTCAAATTGGTTGATATTATTCTGCTTCATCATGGCAATTCACGAATTGGTGCTGAACCTGCCAAATGGAGAGATGCTGCAAAAGCGTCTCGCATATTCCATTGGGATGGTCTCAATGACGATGATTGTAAACGTCTGGCACGTGTCATGGCTGGGCGATCTGTGGGGCTTGTTATGTCTGGTGGCGGTGCACGTGCATATGCCAGCATTGGCGCAGTGAGAGCTTTAAGAGAAGCAAAATGTCCTATTGATCTTGTAGGCGGCACCTCGATGGGGGCTGTGGTAGCTGCTTGTGTCGCATCTGGCTGGTCGGACGATGAAATTGACAGGCGTATCCGCAAAGCCTTTGTCGAATCAAACCCCTTAGCGGACTACACACTTCCAGTCGTTGGGCTCGTAAAAGGTCACCGTGTTGATGGAAGGCTGGCAGAACACTTTGGGGATATCAATATTGAATCATTAGAAATCCCTTTCTATGCAGTTTCAACCAACTTAACCCATGGCGCTGTTCGTATTCATACCGAAGGTTTGCTTCGTCAGGCATTGCGTGCATCAATTGCACTACCGGGAATTTTGCCTCCAATTGTCGATGGTGAACAAGTTTTAGTTGATGGGGGTGTTCTAAATAACTTCCCTTCAGATGTTATGAGAGAACTACACAGAGGTAAAATTATTGGCGTGGATGTTGCCCAAGCAGACCGAGGTTTAAATCCTCAGGATTTTGTCAATCCACCCGGATTTTTTAGATGGACAATGAAGCATGGCTTCTCAGCGGCTCCGCCAATCGCAGCTCTTTTAATGCGGGCAGCGACAGTCAGTGTGGACCCAAAAGATGGTTCACAATATACGGATGTACTTATCACACCTGATATCGAAGATACGGAATTACGCGACTGGAAAGCTTATGATGACATTGTCGAACGCGGCTATATCGCGACCAAAAAGGCACTTACCCAATTAAACGGCCCGATCGCACGCACATTGATTACGTCAACTTAAGCGAACAATGCCATTAATTACTCGGCATCTTTCTCTACGCCCCGACGCGACACAAGAAAATAAGCAGCCATAAGGAATATGACACCGCCAATAGCGATCATCAAAGGACCGTAAGCAATATCGCTTTGTTTTACAATTTGGCCAGGTTGCGCTTTTTTATAAAAATCAACTATGCCAAATATAATAACGGCAATAGATGCAATAAGTGCACTCAACCACAAACGTTTGCCGGCTTTATTTTCACTGTATTCGCCGACACTGCCAACATCATATGATAGCTCGTCCGTCAGTGAAGTCTCGTTCCCGATTTCATCTCTAATGTCGACTTCTGGCTGCAATGCAGTATCCGCATAACCATACCCATTATCTGTCGTTTTCTTGACTTCATCTTCAACCGAGCGCGTAAGTGGCAATTCTTGTTCTGAGCTATCTCTCGTCAGCGTTTCTGATAAATTCCAAGCGTTCTGTTCTGGTTCTTGGTTAGTTGAAGCATCTCTGTCCAGCTCAACCGGCTTATCATTGATTTCTTCTGACAAAGCTTGAATTTCAGGCTGAAAGATATTTGCAAGACGAGCAGCTACAGCATCAGCAGCCTCTTTCGGGGTTGTCGCCTTGCTAGAAAGTTTAGCAGCATGCGCTTCCTCTCTTGCAGCCTGCTCACCCAATAAACTTGAAATCACCTGTTCTGGTGTTTCTACTTTTTCTTCAGTTTCCAACAACTCGATGTCATTTGCAGCTTCCATTTTGTTTGCAACAAAGGAATCCGACTTACGGCCAATTTCCTGAGTGCTAGAGCCATCTTCAAAAGTGTCATCTAACGCCAAATCATCATTCGCAATCAAACGCTCAACTTTGTTTACAGCCATCGCGATTGAAGTCAGTTCAGTCTTCTCTTCTTCGAGCGAATTGATATTGCCATCTTCATTGCCAGCATCTTGTTCGACGCTTGCCTCTTCAGCAAATTTACGTTCAGCTTGTTGTAAAGCGTCATCGACTTCTACGCCAATTGCATGAAAAACCTCTTCATCGGTTTCTCCAATAAACACAACTTCCTGATCATCTAAATTGGATGTATCAAACTGATCCGTATTCGTGACTTTATTTGCAGGTATTACGCCCTCAGAAAAATCCGATTCGCCATTAAAATTGAAATCTGGCTCAAGGTTTTCTTTTAAATCGACTGAAGGATTGGAAGCCTCAGGAATGGGTGAACCTGTTGCGAGAAGCTGCTCTAAAGCAGACGTCATATTCTCAATATCGTCACTTTGAGTTTCAATTTCGGGTTCTTTTTGAACGTCATAAACACTCACATCTTTTTGAGGAGCAACCAGTGGCGTCGCTGCTGTTGCCCGTCCGTCTGGATGTTCAAGAAATAGAGCTTTTTCAATTGCCCGGCGGCGCACGAGAGCATCCACCACACAAACATGACCATTCAAACGCGCTTTGCGCCAAACTTCCATAGCGTGAGCGGCACGAATATGTTCACCAGAATTCAAGAAACGAAGCACTTCACTGTCCCGAAATAGGCCAAGCGAAATATTGGACGCAAATGAAACAATAGCATCATGTTGGTTTTGATTTAGCGGTGAGAATAAAAGATCCTCCAACGCTTCTTCAATCGGCTTTAAATCATAAATCAACAATGCTTCAGCATCTTCAGGAGAGACACGAACACCTTCTCTTGCTGATTTTACGTGGCCATACCCAACGACCCAACGTCCGTCAGGAAGACGTGTCGCACGCTCACGAAAGCCCTCAAAGCTCTTGATAAGTGCTAGCCCCGAACGAGAAATACGAAGTGAGAAAGTCATATTGGTTTGGCCTGAAGTTTATTACTATACCTGCAATCTAGCTACAGATATGCAATAAGGGCGCCTCTTTTGCGGCGAGTTTAAAGCAGAACAGCAGATGCCAAACCTAGAAACGCGCAAAAACCGACAATATCAACACTTGTTAACACAAACACAGACGAAGCAACTGCTGGATCAGCACCTAATTTTTGTAAACCTAGCGGCACTAACACACCTGCCAGTCCTGCCCATAAGAATGTGAAAAACATAGCAACACTGATGACGCCGCTTAGCTGGGGGTCCTTAAACCAGATCAATGCCATAAGGCCAACACCAAAGGAAAAAACAAGGCCATTTACAAGCGCAGTTAGAAACTCTCTGCGCACGGCCCGTCCTGCACGCGGCCCGAGCAAATCCCGTTCTGCAATTGCGCGAACCGTAACTGCCAAGGCCTGAGATCCTGCATTCCCTCCAAGAGCTGCCACAACCGGCATTAAAACAGCCAATGCGATAATTTGCGAAAGCGTTTCTTCAAAAACTGAAATTGCACCAGAGGCAAGAAAGGCCGTGAACAAATTTACACCCAGCCACGGCGCACGAGATCTCACCGCATCCCAGACAGACTGATAAGAACCACCATCATTCACACCAGAAAGCGCCAAAAGGTCTTCCTTGTTTTCGTCCTGAATAACATCAACCATATCATCAATGGTGATCATACCTGTCAGCCGTCCACCTTCATCAACAACAGGCGCAGAAGCTAGATTGTATTGCTGAAATATGAAAGCAACGTCTTCCTGATCCATTTCAGGTTTAACAGCAGCAGAAATATCAACACCCAATTCTGCCAAAGGCGTATCACGCGTGGCTCGAATAAGGTTGGATAATGGCACGGCACCAACAAACCGAAACCCTGGATCAACGAGATAAACCTCAAAAAATGGCTCGGGCAAATCATCAGCTGACCGCATATGATCAATAGCTTGTCCGACAGTCCAGAATTCAGGCGCAGCAACAAAATCTCTCTGCATGAGACGACCAGCCGTCTCTTCGTCAAAATTCAAGGATGTTTCAATTGCTGCTCGGTCACTCGCATTGATTTGTTCAAAAACCCGTTCTTGACGATCTTCCCCCAAATCAGCAGCCAGCAAAGCAGCGTCATCAGAGTCTAAATTTTCCAAAACATCTGCGAGATGCCGGTCTGACATCAGATCTACAGCATCAGAACGTAGATCTTCTGAAAGCTCCGCGATCATATCTGCCGGTAATTTATCGCGCAGCAAGGATACAGCCTGACGAAAAGTTGGGCGCGGCATTTGCTCAAACACATCAGCCATATCAGCTGGGTGCAAATCACCCATAGCGACAATCAAGCCGTCACGCGCATCAGCATCGACAAGTTCGACAAACAAATCGACGGTTTCTGCATCAACTCCGGCAGTTTCACCAGTCAGTTCGTCATTGCTATTAGGATTGTTTGTTGATTGCTGAGTCATGCCATTGCCTCGCAGACTGATTCCAAACTTTTCTTAGACCAAATGCGTCAACAAAGCGAGCCAGATTAATGCATTGAATCAACCTAAGAGAAAACAATTGGCATAAGCGTGAATAACACCAAAGTAATGAGACAAATGCCCAACAAATTAAGCTTGAAACCAATCATAGCCATTCGCTGCATAGATACTTGTCCAGTCCCAAATACAATCGCATTAGGGCCTGTTGCCATAGGCAGCATGAACGCACAACTGGACGCCATGGCGACAGGTATTGCCAGCACATAAAGATCAAGCGCTGAGCCTTCAGTCATAGCACCCAAAATAGGTAATACGGCTGTGGCTGTCGCGACATTGCTTACAATTTCCGTTGAAAAAATAACAACGGTGATCAACATAACCATCAAGAGCAAACTTGGCGCAGATGTCAGCTCCCCCATCTGCTGGGCCAACCAAACGGCCAAGCCTGATTGAGTTATGCCAAGCGCTAGACTAAGGCCTCCCCCAAATAGTAACACAACATCCCAAGGAATATCTTTTGCCGTCTGCCAGTCCAAAAGCTTTGTATTTTCCGGTTGCGTTTTACCTGCAGGAATAACGAACATCAAAATTGCACCAAAAACTGCAATAATATGGTCAGTGATATGACTAAAAGGCGTGACACCGAATATTTCAAATGAATTTAAGGGTCGCCGGAATATCCAAGCACACGCAATAACAGAAAAAGCAATCAATGTGCGCAATTCAGGCTGTGATATTTGACCCAGATTTTTTAGTTTTTCTCGAACAAATGATCGCCCTTCATCGCCTGTTTCAGATTCAATATGCGTGCCCCAATGCGTCAACACAAACCATGCCGCCGGCAACATCACACAAACCACTGGAATCCCTATGGACATCCATTGTGCAAAATCAATCGTAGTGCCCGCATATTCATGCAAATACCCAAGAACGATCAGATTGGTAGGGGTTCCTATGGGTGTTCCCAAACCTCCAATAGAAGCGCCATAGGCAATAGCCAATAATATTGCGACAGTGAGTGGATTATTTATCTGCCTTTTGCCAGTTATCGCATATGCAACAGATACACCGATGGGTGCTAACATTATCGTGGTTGCGGTATTGGATATCCACATTGAAAGCAAAGCCGAAGACAGCATAAAGCCAGCAACCATTGCTTTGGGATGCGCTCCAACTCGAACAACAATATTGAGTGCTAAACGGGTATGCAAATTCCACTTCTCAATGGATTTTGCGGCAATAAAACCACCCAACAACAATATTACAACAGGACTAGAATAAGGAACCGCGACCTCTTTAATAGGCAACACACCAAAACTTGGCATTATCACCAGAGGCAATAGTGATGTTATGCCAATAGGTACGGCTTCAGTGACCCACCAAACCGCCATCAATGCAGCAAGTGAAACGACAACCCAAGCGTTATGCGATAAGTTTTCCGGGCGTTCAATAAACTGTATGGCGATTGCAAGAAACAATCCGCCCCACAAACCGCCACCATTCTTCAGGCTCGCATGCAAAGCATGAGTATTTTTTTGCCGCCCCATCAGTTTACCTCCCCTCATATTTTTTCAGCACCATACAATACGTCACAGGAAAAATCACAAGAAGCGAGAAATAAATTCAACTTTTTCAACAGAAACAATGAAGTATGCAAGCTTTCCTATACCTGTGCACAACACAATAACTATCGTTCATTCAAGCCTTTTAAAAAAGGCGTAGCATTCTACATTCACTTCCACTACACACTCCCTAAACACCAGATAGTTTTTGGTTAAAAATTCGATTGATTTGAATACGAGGTCTCAACATGAGCAACACTCCTTTGAAGCTTGGTTGGGAAGAATGGCTAAGCCTGCCAGATCTGGGCCTTCCGGCAATCCGCGCGAAGGTCGACACAGGGGCCAAAACCTCAGCCTTACACGCCACCGCGCTCGAACCATTTGGCCCAATAGATAAACCTCAAATCAGATTTACGCTGCGACCAAATCCAGATGATCCAGACCTTGAAGTTGTTTGTGCTGCTCCTGTGGTGGACAGACGTGAAGTCACGTCTTCAAATGGAGAAACCGAACTTCGGTATGTTATCTTCACAACAGTCCAATTTGGTACAGAAAAATGGCCTATTCAGGTTACTCTCACCAATAGAGAGACAATGGCATACCGTATGCTATTTGGACGTACCTCAGTGACCGAAGAAATGATGGTTCTTCCAACTGAAAGCTGCTTACAGCCAGTCTTATCCTATGATTTGTACAAAGGCTTTCCGCGTCGCAAGGCCACAAAACGTCCGCTCCGTATTGTATTGCTGACACGTGAACCAAACAATTATTCTAGCCAACGTCTAAAGCAAGTCGCAGAAGAGCGCGGGCATGTGTTAGAAATGGTCGACACGCGTCGCTGTTATATGGCCATAAATGCAACACAGCCTGAAGTGCACTATGACGGCAAAGCTCTACCTCAATATGATGCAGTCATCCCGCGCATTGGGGCCAGCATGACATTTTATGGAATGGCTGTTTTACGCCAGTTTGAAATGATGGGTGCGTATTGCCTAAACTCGGCTCAAGCCATCGGTGCTTCGCGAGACAAATTATACGCCCACCAACTCCTCGCGCGGCATCGTTTGGGAATGCCAGCAACAGCTTTTGCCTCCAGCCCAAAAGACACCAAAGATTTAATCTCATTGGCGGGAAATAGCGCAGTCGTCGTGAAATTACTTGAATCGACACAAGGCAAAGGCGTAGTTCTTGCTGAAACGAACAAGGCTGCTGAAAGCTTGGTGGATGCATTTCGTGGTCTGGAAGCAAACTTCTTGGTTCAAGAATTTGTCAAAGAAGCTGGTGGTGCTGACATAAGGTGTTTTGTTGTAGGCAATAAAGTTGTTGGAGCGATAAAAAGACAAGGTGCTGACGGAGAATTTCGTTCCAACCTTCACAGAGGCGGATCAGCTCATGTGGTTAAACTTACGCCTGAAGAGCGAAAAGTTGCCATCAAAGCAACGAAAGTTATGGGCCTTTCTGTTGCTGGTGTAGATCTTCTTAGATCAGATACCGGACCCAAAATTCTTGAGGTCAATTCATCTCCAGGTCTAGAAGGAATTGAAAAAACTTCCAAGAAAGATGTCGCGGCAAAAATGATCGAACATATCGAAATTCATGCGCCGATCATTAATACAGCGATCCGAACCAAATCTCAAAAATTCTAGCACGCAAATTCAAACAAAATACCTCAAAAACCAAATTTCTTGGTTTTATCCCGCTATCTAGACGCCAAACCTTGCTGTCATGGCTTGGCTTCTTAACGTCATGCGCCATAGGATACCCTATCTTCCAATCTCAACCGATCCTCAAAACTCAATTGGGAACACAAAATGACCCTACCCCTTCAGGAAGAAGAACCAAACTCCACACTACCAAATATTCCTGAGCGGTCATTGCGATCACTTCTAACGGATGAAGACCTAGACGGTCTGATCGCGTTTTTTGATCTCTTATCTGCAAGTGAAAGCCTTAGAGCAGTCACTCAACTTTCAGCAAAAGAACGCGATCATCTAATCACCATACTGCCGTCAGAAATTGCGGCTGAATTAGTTGAAGAAGCACCCAATGAAGTTGCGGTGGATCTTGTCGAACGCCTAGAGGCCGACAAAGCCGCCGAGATTATGGATACTCTTGGGTCTGACCTTCAAGCCGATGTGATCGGTGAAATGGATCAGGAAGAAGCTGAAGCAATCCTTGCCGAAATGACCTCAGAACATGCCCAAGATGTTCGGCGGCTGGCGGCCTATGATGATGACACTGCCGGCGGTCTTATGATTGCTGAGGTTTTCACCTTTAGACAGAGCGATTCAATTTCTCAAGTTCTGCTGCAGCTCGCGTCAGAGGAAGAAGAAGACGAACGATTACGCGGCCAGCATCCATATGTCATTGATGAAGACAACAAACCTATAGGTGTGGTCTCGCTGAGGAGCCTGATTACATCTCGACGATCGGCATCTCTGTCCTCGATAATGGTGCCAGCTGTAACTGTCCTCGTATCAACGCCTCTAGATGATCTCGTCGACCTTTTTGATAAGCATTCATTTCTAGGTCTACCCGTTGTCGAGGCAGATGGCTCACTTGCAGGTGTCGTCTCTCGCAGTGCCGTTGAAGAAGCGCTGCATGAACGTTCAGAAATGCAAAGCCTAAAACGCCAAGGTATTGTCGGGGATGAATTGCGCTCAATGCCGCTTCTTCTTCGCTCCAGAAGACGCCTTTCTTGGCTATCTGCAAACATCGTTTTGAACATTATCGCTGCAAGTGTTATTTCAGCTTATGAAGAGACCCTAGCCGCTGTCATCGCGATAGCTATCTTTCTACCCATGGTATCGGATATGAGTGGTTGTTCAGGAAATCAGGCCGTTGGTGTAAGCATGCGCGAGCTAACTCTAGGCCTCGTTACCTCTAGAGACGTTTTTCGCGTTTGGTTAAAGGAAGCCTCCATAGGCATCGTGAACGGTATCGTTCTTGGCCTCCTCATAGGCATGGTCGCCTGGATATGGAAAGGCAATGCTTATTTAGGCCTTGTGATCGGACTGGCACTCGCAATCAATACAGTAATTGCTGTATCCATTGGGGGTATCGTACCTATCCTCCTGAAACGTTTCGGACAAGATCCAGCAGTTGCAAGTGGCCCCCTTCTCACAACAGTGACCGACATGGCGGGCTTCTTTTTGGTGCTAAGTCTAGCAGCTTTTTTCATGCCCCAATTACTTGGTGCTTAGCTCAATATTTTTCTTTGGAGACCCAAAGCCATGACTGAAACAATTGTGACTCTACGGGCATTAGAGAAAAGTGACCTGCAATTCGTCCACAAGCTAAACAATAATCGGCGCGTTATGAATTATTGGTTTGAAGAACCTTATGAATCATTTGTCGAACTTGAAGAACTTTATCTAAAACACATACACGACCTCTCAGAACGCCGTTTCATCGCAGAAGATGAAGCAGGAGACATGCTAGGTCTGGTTGAGCTTGTGGAAATAAACTACATACACCGCCGTGCAGAGTTTCAAATCATTGTTGCCCCTAGTCATCAAGGTGAAGGTTTTGGAAGACAAATCACTCGACTGGCTCTGGATTACGCTTTCTGCATCCTCAACTTGAACAAAGTCTACCTCATAGTCTCTACAGAAAATGAAGGTGCACTTCACATCTACAAAAGCACAGGCTTCATAGAAGAAGGTCATCTCATCAAAGAATTCTTTGTTGATGGTGCCTATCAGGATGCCCTTCGAATGTACCAACTTCAGGGTGACTTTTTAAACCAACGCAATAAAGATGATTAGGAAGGTCTATCTTAAGCACCCTTATCTGTTTTGATATGTAAATCCCGTTGCGGGAATGGGATTTCAATACCAGCTTCTTTCAGCTTTTTGAATATCGCAACCCGAAGCTCAGACCTGATTTTCAATCCCGTTTTGATATCGCTGATAAATCCTCGAAATTCAAAGTTAAGTGAGCTATCTGCAAAATCGGCAAAATATATCATAGGAACAGGATAACTTAGAATTTGTGGATGTTCATCTGCAATAGTGCCCAATAGCGCGATGACTTCTTCAGGGTCCGCATCATAAGACACACCCACATTAATGATGACCCGGCCAATTTTATCCTTATGGGTCCAATTGGTAACAGCCCCCGATATCAGTTCTGAATTGGGAATAATAACTGTTGCTTTATCGAAGGTCTCAATCTCAGTGGACCTCACGCTGATCTTCTGGACAAACCCTTCTCCTGAAGTGGTAACAATCCAGTCACCAACTTTAATTGGACGCTCAAATAGAAGAATAAGGCCAGATACGAAATTGCTGACAATACTTTGAAGTCCAAAACCGATACCAATAGACAGCGCACCAGCAATAATAGCTAGATTTGCCAGATTAAACCCAACAGCGCTAATCGCCAAAAGCAATGCTATCGTTAAACCAACATATCCAATCAGTGTTTTTAAAGAATTTTGAACACCAGAATCGATACGAGACTGAGGAAAAACGCGTGTTTCAGCAGTACGTTGCAACATACGCGTCAAAGACAAAACGACCAAGAAGAGCGCAATGGCAGTTAGAATTTTTAAAATCGAAAAATTGAAACTTCCAACTTGAATACCAACAAACGCATCGCTTATGCCATCGCGCACATCTGCCCATTCGGCACCAAGTAACAACAACGCCGGAGGAATAAACAGCAAAACCGAAACAGCATCAATTCCAAACCCGATCCAATAAAAAAGCACACTATCGTGTTCACTTTCTGCATTATCAGGATTGGTAAATCGCACATCAAACAATCGCACGATTTCCCTAAACAGAGAGCGCACAACCCATGTAACAGCAGCCAGCGCTGCAAGATAGAATGTGCTTGTTGTGAGGTAATGTCCAAAATTCACATACCCACTCAACACCATCAAGACAGATGCAATCGCCAACATCTTCCCAACAAAACGAGTACGCGGCCAAGGTTTCTCAATTGGTTCCTCAAGAGCTCTTGCTTTATTCGTCCAAAGAGAAGATTGGCAAAGCAAATACAAAATCACAGCCAATATAATAGTTGTGATACTCGTCAGAAGCGTGTGCACACTTCCCAACCCACCCGATAAATGCATGCCTTCAATTAGGATGCGTTCAAAAATAATGGTGAAGGCCGCAATGAACACTAATGCCCGCAACTTGAAAGCAGAGACATCTTTCAGTGATGAAATCCGCCAATTAGGCGCGTAAGGTGCGATAATTCCTGTTGCAGCACCATCCACCATCACAAGACCAACAAACCCCAACCATATTGTCTGAGATAGAGTATTTGCAGCAGATGGAATTGCATTTAGTGAATGCAATGTTTGATAAAATATCCAGCCACCAATAAGAGCAGGAAGCATTCGTGCTAAAGTATAAGCCGCCAACACAAGCACTTTGCGGGAACCATGTGGTTCTACCCCCTCCAGTCGCTTAGATATAAAATTGCGCAATTGTTTTCGTAGCGGCAAAAAGCACACCAACATTACCAGTACTGAAAAGCCAAGCACGAGCAAAGTCGTTAGTCCCTGACCTTTTTCAAGTTGGGCCGTGCTCCAGCTTCTCAACCCGTTATTTAATGCAGCCGCATCTTCTTGTACCGCGCCAAATGTTTCTTTCCATAATGTCGGATTCAGAATGGTTTCATCCTGCTCGAAAATATTAGATGAAAATTGATCTCTTCGAGTTTTAGAAATTTCCTGAAGCAATCTATCGGCTTCAGCCATGTTCAAATCTGATTTACGCAAAATACCATTCAGCTGGGATAGCTCAGTATTCAATCTGATGCGTTCTTCTGAAATAGCAGACGCCTCAGTAGGCATATCATCAGCTGGTGCTGGCCCCAATCTTTCTAGATCGGACGTAACTTCAGCGAGTTTGGTTCTAAAAGGTGCCGTCTGATTTTCTGCTTCGCGTTTTAAGTCTCGTATAAGGTCGCGAAGAGAAAGCAGATCTGGATTCTCGGTTTGCAAATCCACAGAAATTGTATTTAGCCGTTTTGCACGCGCATCAATACTATCAAGCGACGCTTGGTCGATTTGAGCAAAAGAGGCGCAACTAAAAAATGTCGCTGCAAGCAATATCAACAAAAAACGCATACAGTCTTATATCCACTTCTTTTTACGAAACCACCACAAGAGCCCCAATGAAATCATTAAGAGAGCAAAGCAAAACAGACCAAAAGCTAGCGGGTAATCCGCCCCAGGAATGCCTGCGATATTCACTCCCAACAACCCCGTCAAAAACCCAAGGGGCAAGAAAATAGCTGCTACCACTGAGAGCACCAGCATATTCCGGTTCATTTCTTCAGCTCGCTGATCAGACAATTGATCATATAGAATCGCACTACGCTCACGCACTGCATCCATCTCTTCAACCATCCGCGTTATACGATCAACCACTTCTCGTAGAATGTGATTTCCTTCATCCGTAAAAAACGCCGTATTCGTAACACCAAGGTGGCTGATAGCTTCTCTTTGTGGTCCGATATAGCGCCTCAACATAATCGTTGTACGGCGCAAATGTGCTAATTCGGATCGCAGCCCATCAGTTCTTTCAAGGCTGATCTCCTCTAATTCATCAACTTTATCGCTAAGACCGCTGATAATAGGATCCATTCTAGAAATCAGTTGAGCTGAAAGCTCTGTCAAAAACTCACCGACATTTCGTGGTGGATTGCCTGCCTCAATGGATTCTCGAATCCCCACTACCGCCATGAGCCGCCGCGCCCGAACAGAAACAATAAACCCCTCTTCAATCCACATTCGAATAGAGACCATATCCTCAGGATCGGAAGCAGGATTCAAGTTCACCCCCCTGAGATTCAACAATACACCATTTTGATGCTGAACTGCACGTGGACGCGTATCTTCTAAGGTAAGCGAAAGAGATGCTATTTCGTCGACATTGTCACTTATCCATTTTCGAATGCCGGTATCTTCTAAATTTAAATGTACCCAACGATAAGAAAGGCTTTCATCTCTCGGGGATGAAAGCTCATCGTTTGATAATTTATGAACCCGCCCGTCCTTATAGACATCAAAGGCATAAAGTGGCTCAATTGAAGGTGTATGAGGCATAGTGGTCTTCTTGCTATTAGCCGTTTTTCTGACTGTTAAGGCTTCACCGGTAAGCGACAAGCTTTATTTGAAACCTTCACACAGAAAAATTTACAGTAATTTGTAAATATATACGGTAGGCAAAAAAACTATCAAAACAATAGCTGGCTTTGGTCAGTCGTATCCGCTGGTTCAGGAATATCTTCATATGTTGCTGGAGTGTATTTAACATCCTCCGACTCAACTTCACCGCAAACAGGAATGGCATCTAGTTCTTTTTCCGATACGATCCAAGCAGAAGAAAAATCTCCCTGTCCGCGACTATCAGGTATCGCATATCGCCCTGACAAGCTCCCATCATCAAACACGACAGGAATGATGTTTTCTGGATCTACACATTGATCGGCCATTTGAATATCAGCTGACGCAAATTGCGCTCCAGCTAAACTAGAAACCACGGCGAGAATTGTAAATTTTTGTTTGGACCACGAAAACATTGGATTTCCTGACTGTTTGTTTACGTTTGATTAACGTCTAACAATCAGTCGGGTTCCCAAGAAAGTTGCTTTTTTTCGCAACAAAATAAAAGCCGCCCCTGAGGGCGGCTAATATCCGTCTATTCAATGCCTATATTTAATAGATGCTAAGCATTCTCTGACCATCGGTCAGCAAAGGCCTCACCTTCACGTGCAGACAACATAGCTTTGTTTAAAAGCTGTATCGCAGATGGTGTCAGCTCATCATCTTTGATTTTTGACTTAATCGTATCAAAGAGCTTTTCTTCACCATCATCAATGGCCTCTAATGCAGCTTTTTCGTTATCCTGAAACAGGCTAGAAATATCTGTACCAGCACGATGCATTGCACCCACTACTCCACCTTTTGTCTCAAAATCACCGCCAAGACGCTGAACTTCTGCCTGAAATTCCAACACTAAGTTACCTCGCTGTTTTGCGCGGCGCTCAAACTCAGTTTTATAGAACACTTTATCTGAAACAATGTCGGCTGACTTTTCGTAACCTTTTTGGCTGTCGATCAACATTTTTGTTACATCATTCAGTGTGTCAATTGTGTTGTTAATCATCTTCAATATCCTCCATGGTTGCTATATAAATAAAACGTGTCAGAGCAGTTTTAGTTGCAATCTAATTCAACAAATTCTGACTTCTTTTATTAGGCGTATTGCGCGTCAGAGCGTTAGATATCTCTTTCCAAACCGGGGCACTTAATGGCATTCCCATGTGTGATGATGTCACTTCAATATTGCGAGCCTGTGCATTGTAAATATCGCGTGCCGCTCTCCAATCAATAAAGCCATCTTCACGACTATAGATTGCTGTAATTGGACATCTAATGCCCTCACTATTTCTACGGTGTACTTCTTCTTCAAGTTCTTCGATATTAATGCCATGTGTCGCAGCATATTGCTCAGCCAAAATAGTATATTTAGCCCCTCCAACAATTGGGGTTCCAAGGGTAATAACCTCTTGAACATATTCTCCGTGCTGACGCGCGACTTCCCGTGCTATCGCACCACCTAAACTGTGACCGACCAAAGTGATTTTTTGACCATCTTCGTAGAATTCGCGCTTTAAGTTTTCGCCGATGACACATGCATAGCTATCAAAATCACCATCATTGCGCCCTAAGCCCCACTCAAAAGCGTCATACCCTTTCCAATTTAGATATTTTTCAAGAGGCGCTAAATAAGCTGGCCCGACAGTATAGCCAGGCAAAAGCATAATTTTACGCCCATCCCCAGACCGAAGATTTTTTAATTCATCAATTGCCCCAAAGACTCCCAGAAAATCCAAAGGTGCTCTAAACTCTTTCAAAAGAGTTTCAGGTTTTGGTGTACGACAATATACGGGAAATGCACTTAACATGTGACAGCGTCCTAATTAAAAATCTATAACAATTAGAACGAATTAAGTCGCTTTTAGTTCCACAAAAAAAAGGTCTCTTCCGCATGGAAGAGACCTTTTAAAAAATAAATGTTATCATTTATTCCGGCTTGTTTGCATCAGCCGTTTCAGAGACTTTCTCTCCAACTGCTTCAACATCTTTACCAACACCCTCGACGGTGTTGCAGGCTGTTGTCAAAGCCAATGTAAATGCAGCTAGCAAACATGTTTTGATTGTCGTGTTCATGATATCATCCTTATTCATGCTATTCTTAAATAAGCCCCATCAAAATGCGTTGAAGGTGGCGTGTTGTACCCGAAGGGTTGGTGACCAAAGAATAACCGGCAAGCACCGCGATCGAAGTCATTGCGATTGGGTGTTTACGGATCATGCTCTTTGCAGCATCAACAGGTAAGTCGGCCAGAAGGTCCGCAGCCTCTTCCTCAATATCGCTCATTTCTTCTTCAGAAGACTTGCTCGGTTGGAGGAACAGATAAAGGCCGCCAAAACTTATGGACAAACAAATTGCGCTTACGATCAAACTAGCAGGTAGCAGTCCGACATAAACCTGCAAGGCTATGATGCTGGCGGCTAACAATCCGCATAAACCGACGAAGCCAAACAAGGCTCCGAAGGCTGCAGCGAGCAAGCGTTTCTTTGCTTGATCCATCATTATTATTTCCTGCTAAGCGCAGCTATTAGAGCACCGGCACCAGCTGCTAGAGCAATGGCTGTTAGAGGGCGCTGTCTAACGCGACCTTTCACATCTTCTGAGGCTGTTTCAACACCTTCACGTGCATGGTTAAACAATTGCTCACCCTTTTCACCAACATTCTCAGATGATGCTGAAGCTAGATCACCAATGTGAGAAACAAGTTTAGCGAAGTCATCCCGCAAAGAAGAAACATCCGAACTCAACTCAGATAAGTATGGGTCAAGAGATTTTTCATCTTTTACTTCTGACATGACTTTATCTTTCATTTTAGTGACTGACATATCTATTTCCTTTTGCTTGATTGTTAACTACTAACTAAACGATCTAATCAGTAAACGGTTCCAATATTTATTTAAAAAATAAGAAGAGACACACTTAACAGGCTCATTATCCCGACGAAAAAGCCTCCCAACATGAAAACTCCATCTGACGCGACCAAAGCCAGTCCAATTAGAACGAGACCAGCAGCCGGAATCGCAACTGCGAACGGAACAATTTCAAGAGGGATCATGAGTAGTGATAGTAAGATACAAAAAGCCGCAGCTAGTTTCACAGCCGTATTACCGACGGCCCACTTCAAACGCGGTTGCAATAAACTATCAAGAAAGTCAGGAATTCTTCCAATTTTCTTATCGGCTTTATTTATTGTACCTGCTTTCAATTTCATAGAATTGATAAAATCAGGTAGCCACAAATGGTCCCGTCCTAAAATTATTTGACCAGCAATTAAAATGGTAACAATCGCCAGCCCAACGGGAACACCAGGAATAGCTCCAAACGGAGAAAGGGCCAGCAAACCAATCAAGGTTAAAACCGGCCCGAAACTCTTTG
The DNA here is from genome assembly GCF_058892565.1 of Hirschia sp. Lineage (NCBI taxonomy): Bacteria > Pseudomonadati > Pseudomonadota > Alphaproteobacteria > Hyphomonadales > Hyphomonadaceae > Hirschia > Hirschia sp. The sequence continues at coordinate 30,890 of NZ_JBZXVU010000028.1, forward strand.
CCCCAAAAGCCTCAATGAGGCTTTTCAGGTTTGTGTCAGATTTATCTGACTTGTTTTCTATGTCATCTAAGACAGAACGGAATGGTTTATCATTTTGCATGCTCTATCAACGATTGAGCCGCAATTTTGTTCCACTCTATTGTGTTTAGTTTTGCTTATTTGCAGGGTGAAAAAACAACGCCTGTCCAATCGTCGCGATAAGCGTATTTTCCTGAAATGGTTTCGACACAAGATAAGTTGGTTCTGGTTTCTCACCAGTAAGCAATCGTTCTGGGAATGCCGTTACAAAAATAACTGGCACATCAATTTCTCCCAAAATATCATGAACAGCATCAATTCCAGAAGAGTCATCAGCTAGCTGGATATCACACAAAATAAGGCCGGGTGTTTGCTTTTTAGCAAGCTCAATAGCTTCACTACGCGTTGTTGCAATTCCGGTTACTTCATGCCCCATGCTTTCTACGAGGCTTTCAATATCAGCTGCGATGATCGGTTCATCTTCTACAATCATAACCGACGTTTTAAGGCCAGCCTCAATAGAGGCTTGAGCCGCATGTATGAGAGATGAGATTTCATCTCCAGTTGCACCTAATATGATCGCTGCTTCATCAACCGAGAACCCTTCTACGGCCGTCAACAAAAAGGCTTGACGTTCAACGGGCGCAAGAGCCTGAAGTTTCAAATCAGGCGTATCTGATGCAAGTTCATCATCCCCCTGAAGCTTGGCACCTGTTTCTGACCATATGACATGGAAATACTTATACAGTGCCAATTTTGCGTTTGTATATTCCCCTACTTGGCTGGGATCACCCGCGAGCGCCATAAGAGATGCTTTAATGTAAGCGTCGCCGCTTGTTTGAGATCCGGTCAGTGCGCGTGCATACCGTCTAAGAAACGGCAAATGCGGTCCGAAATCATTGGTAAAGCTCATATTCAAAACTCTCTTTTTGCTTATGCTTTGGTAGTTATACGCACCAGAAAAAAAATAGTTCCATATTTTTGATATTTTTTTGGAACTATTTTCAAAATCACACGTTCAACTCATAACAGTGAATACAAAGTCACCTGAAACGGTAGGTAATATGAAAAAATCCGAAAATGAAAAACCGGGCCTCACTAACGAAGAAGAAGTCAGGCAAAAAAAAATCGGCGCAAGACTTAAGCGTATGTATGATGAAGTCGTTGAGGAAGATATCCCCGATGATTTTCTATCCCTTTTAGAATCCATAGATAACGCAAAGGATGAGCATAATAATGACTAGTTCCATAGCGAACTTATCTGATGCAGAGTTCAAGAAAGAACTTGCATCACTCATCCCCCATTTGCGCGCATTCGCACGCAACCTAACACGTAATGCCGCTGCAAGTGATGATCTGGCGCAGGAAGCCATGCTGAAAGCTTGGAAAGCAAGAGATCGCTTTGAAGCGGGCTCAAATCTAAAGGCGTGGGTGTTCACGATTTTACGCAATCAATTCTATTCTGACAAACGCCGTGATTGGCGCTCGCAGCCGCTAGATAGCGAAGTTGCCGAACAAACTATTCCTTCCGCCGACAATCCTGAAGATAACATGGAATTGCTAACTCTGCGCAATGCGATGCAATGCCTCCCAGATGATCAACGCGAAGCCATTATTCTCGTCGGCGCTGGTGGATTATCATATGAAGAAGCTGCTGAAATCTGTAATTGTGCGACAGGGACAATCAAAAGCCGTGTTAGCCGAGGGCGCATCGCATTAATCGAAATTATTGAATCTAATAGTGCCAGCTATACCGATGATGATAAACTAAATGGCTCTAAAGCATTTGAAGAAATCGTAAATCAAGCAGATGAGCTTATAAATGCCGCACAGCCAACTAGCACAAACTGATGAATTAAAGCGCTCAATACGCGTAAAAATATTATTCATTCTTTCATTGGCTTTATCTCCAATTTTGCTCATCGCTCTTGTGCAGACATTGTTTGATACAAACAATGCAAAAAAAGCTAGAATATCAGAATTGGTTACCATCTCTGATCGCGCTACTGACAGTGTCGAGCAAGCTATCAAACAGGCTGAATCATTACTTCTTGTATTCCAGCCAGAGATAGAAAAAAACCAATGTGAGAAGACATTTGAAAAGGTGATAATTGGCACATCACTTGTTTCAAATGTCGTTCAGTTTGACGCTGACGGGAAAGCCTTATGTAACGCTAGAGGCAAACCTGGATTTGAAGTATATGACACAAACTGGATTGACGAAGTTCAGCACAATTCAGGCGTGTTAAGAACGGAAGCTTTCTGGGGAAGTGAAAGTAAGGACTGGTTATTTTCTATATTACTCGCGAGTCGAGATGAAGAAAACAATTTTATCGGGGCTTCAACTTTTGGTCTCAACACAACTGCCATTGTAAATCTCATTAAAAACACATCCCTACCAAAAGACACGGATATCGGTGTTTTTGATAATAATGGCCAAATTTTCGGCTCCACACGCTTCAAGGAAATACGCGAAGAGTGGCAAGAAGCCATTGACGAAACCGAAGCTCAAAGTTTGCTCTTCAAAGATGACACCTTCAGCGAAGGCTTGGACATTGTCGTAACCAAGCTAGGAGGTCAAAATCTATATGCGATCATTTCTGCCCCCTCTCCTGGATTATTAAGCCAGTTTACATTAAGGCCGGCCGCTATAATCGGTATCCCCTTAATGGCATTCTCACTGACTCTTCTTGTCACATGGTTGGCGTTAGACCGAATTTTATTGCGTTGGCTCACACGGTTGCGCGCTCTAGCCCTCGCCTATGGTCGCGGAGCTTACGATATGGAAGCGACCCGCTTCGAACAGGCACCAAGTGAATTGGAAGATCTTGCCATTTCAATGGAAGCGATGGCCCGTAAAATATCAGTCCGAGATGAATCTCTGAAACAGGCTATTGAAACAAGAGATGCCGCTGTTAAAGAAATTCATCATCGTGTGAAAAACAATCTACAGATTGTGACAAGCTACTTGAATCTACAGAGCCGGCAGGTCAAAGAAAATAGTGCTAAAGAGGCACTTAAGGCTGCACGCCACCGTATTGATGCTCTCTCCATAGTGCACCAAACCCTCTATCAGAATGAACGCTTGTCAGATGTAGACTTACATCCGTTTTTAACCGGATTGATCTCCCATCTTCAAGAAGCTTTGGGCGCGAACACCGCAAATGTAACTATAACCAGTGACATTGACAGTTTCACCAGAAATTCAGATGACGCCATCCCTTTGGCTCTCCTTATTGTAGAAGCCATCACAAACAGCATGAAATATGCTTTTGATAGTAAGGGGGGCAAAATCCATATTGCGCTCAAACACATTGGAAAAACAGGTCTTACCCTTCAAATCGAAGATAATGGTATTGGTAGCGAAATAGATAAAAACACAACACCTTCTGGCACAGGTCTAGGACAAAAACTAATGCTCGCATTCGCAAGACAGATGGGCGGCAGTTTTGAGGAGGAAGCGACTAAAGACGGATTTCTAGTACGCGTAACTGTGCAAGATTCATCTAAGATCTAATTCAGTCCCAGACACAGAGCCTGCTTTATAATCTTAGCAACAACTAAGTCTTGTTTTATACACATAAACATAAGGCTTGAATATCTTGGAAGCGCCCATCAGCGTATGATCTTAGGTCTTACGTGTTCATCAGAAAAAAACCCAACATGGCTTTGCGCTATGTTGGGTTTTTTTATATTGGATCATAAAACCAGACCGACTGGTTTAATGTTTATGCAGATAATACTAGCTCTGACGTATGGACTTTAACATCCAAACAGCCTGCTCATGCCATGCCATACGGGCAATAATCATGTCTGCTGTAACATAATCCTTTTTACCTTCACACCACTCAATGGCAGCGCGCATATTGGTGATCGTGGTCTCATGATCTCTTGCTAGCATTTCTAGCATCTCATCAGCACTTTTGTTCTCATCTTCGCTTTCGATGGCAGAAAGCTCACCATATTTTGCGTAACTCGCTGGTGCCTTGAAACCCAATGCACGAATTCGTTCTGCAATTTCATCAATTGCTTCGTATAAGTTTCCATACTGAGCTTCGGTTAGCTCATGGATGCTTACAAAAGCTGGCCCCGTCACATTCCAGTGCACGCCCTGTGTTTTTATAAACAACATGAAGGTGTCGGATAGTACAACACCCAACGCTTCAGCTAGTTTTTCTCTATTTTCATCACTAATTCCGGTATTTCTATCGAACTCAGAATTAGCAACTTTCAATACTGTGTTTGTCATAATACCCTCTATTTGTTATTGTCGTCGATCTGCTCTTCGAGCTCATCACCAACTTCATCAAATTCTGACGCAACCTCATCAGCGGCTTCTTCTGCATTGTCCTGCAGATCATCACCAGCATCATTTAGTTCGTCCATTTTTTCGTCGATTTCAGACTTGGTATCTTCGATTTGAGAATCTAGTTTTTCACCGTAATTCTCCATAGTCCCATCATTGTCACCACACGCTGCTAGCAAACCAACAGCGGCAACTGAAATTGAAAGAGTCTTGATATTCATAATATTTCTCCTCTTTAGTATCCTGTATAATTAACGGCTGACGCGATTTAAGGTTCCAAAGAAAACCGAATTAATTGATGTGAACTCACTTTAAGTTCATCAATTGAAATGGCTTGCACCTCGACCTCAGCATCAGAGATATTGATAATGTTAAAACTTGGAGGCGCATTGCGCGTGCGCGTAGAAAGCGTCCCGCAAGTGACGCCATAATAATGTCCATCGCCATGTTCAAATCGGTGCGCAGCTGGTGTGTGAACATGCCCGTAAAGCATCAAACTCCTGCCGTTTCGAGCAGCTATCTTTTCACTGGATTTTCTACCCCGAATTGTCCGCGTTCGCATCGGCACATGAGGAATAGGTAGAAACGGATGATGACATGCAATGATATTCAATTTTTGATCTGCAACTTTCTGCAAATCTAGAATTTCATTCAAATCTTCTGAGTTCACAGAACCTTCCGCCCAGTTGGACCGAACTTGCCAACCTCTCGCTGTGTTCAATCCAGCAATATGAGTATCATCAATTTGTAGATTGGAATGCCGCGCGAACAATCTATCAAAACGTCCAAATGGACGCACAACACGTGAAAACATATTTATCAAAGGTGTGTCGTGATTTCCCGGTACAATTGTTTTTGGTATCAAAAATTGCGACAACCATTCAGATGCAAGTATGAATTCGCTCTTTTTTCCAGACTGAGTTAAATCTCCCGCAACAATTATCGCATCTGGATTTAACTGCTTAATCTCTCGACTGGCAATTTCCATCGCACGCACATCTTCAGTACCTAGATGCAAATCTGCCATATGGACTAAAACTGTCATTTTGATCTCCGCATAACAAATCCGGCATCCCTCTGAAGATCAAATTCAAAACCTGACGGTAATTCTACGAGTTCACCATCAATATTTGCAGATATTGGTTTTCCATCCTCTGATTTAAAGCTACCCTTTTTTAGAGAATGAACATGCGTTCCAACAGCATCACGAACGCCATTAACCCAAGCGGTTATTCCAGTCGCCGCAGCGTCGATAAAATTATCAGGATCTACACTGATCACCTGAAACAGGTCACCAGCACTTTTTGGTACAAACACACCAAAAGCATTTGCTTTAGTCACAAAATCCAAATTTTTGTTACGAAGAGTGATACCTTCTTCAAAATTTCCGACATCACTTTCTATCAAACTCTTCACTGCTTCAACAATTTCTCCCTCCCGAATGCACTCTCGGGCAGCAGAAAGTTCACTCAGAGGGCCCACATTCGCAGCAATATAAAAGAAATGTTCTTCAATTCTACCGGCACTTAACGATACAATCTCGTGCGGATGAGCAAGCGTAGCAAGACAATCTTCCCATTGGCAATCATCTCCATACACCCTTTTAGGAAGGAGATTCATCGTCCCGCCAGGAAGCGGCATAACAGGAATTTTTAGGCTCGATGTTGTTTTTAAACTCATTGCATGTGTGCCATCTCCGCCCCAAACAATCAGCAAATCAGGAGATGCTTGCATTATTTTCTCAAGCGCATTTTCTAGTTCCGCACCAGTAACGGCCAAGATTTCAGCGTCTTTTCCCAAATTCTTTAATTGGGCAGACAAAGCATCTTCAGCGTTATGTGGAACACTACCAGACTGAGTATTTATAAGAGCATATATTTTCATGTATAATATACGCTCAATACTAAATTCAGTTCCAATATATCTTACCAAACATTCGATAAATAAAGATGGAACGTAATTCAATATAGTGCGTTTATTATTTACACGGCCACTTTAGAGCCGACAATAATGGAGATAGACATGTTAAATTGGGCACTCGTATTCTTCGTATTTGCTTTGATCGCAGGCTTATTCGGATTTGGTGGAATTGCTGGCGCAGCAGCTGGAATAGCACAAATATTATTCTTCATCTTCCTTGCTCTGCTGGTACTAAGTTTTGTTGCAAAAGCAGTTCGAGGAAAAGGCGTTTCATAGCCAATTCCAATATATATTAAAAAGAAACCGACCTTTCACAGGTCGGTTTTTTTGTGCCCAAAGGAAGCAAAAGCCCGTCCCCAAAAGTTATAGCTAAACAATGCAAACCTAATAAAATTGCCAAATAAGACGCACCTCAATTCACCGTCGACCTGAGATAGTGAATTGTTTTGATACATAATTTTAAATTCTGTGCCAGTCATTAAAACCCAAAATCAATCTCACTAACCCCGGCTCCCCATTTGGATGCTTTCACAAACAGCCCCAAGCAATCCCCCACCTTATTCAAGACAACCCAAAATGAGACAGCCACGAAAAAAGCGGCCCTTTAAAAAGGGCCGCTCAATTCTAATCATTCAAATATGTAAAGCGAAATTAAGCTTCACCAAGTTTTGCTTCTAGTTTTTCAACAGAGGAATTCACATCCATCTTAATCATCTGAAGCAAGTGCAATGCTTCGGGCGACATAATGTCTTCATCCTCAAGGCGAGCATTGATTTCATCTACGATGTACTTCTCGCCGCGCAATACTTCTTCCAGCGCAACAACAGAGTCCTCAGAAACTGCAGTTCTTAGCTGCGCAAAAGCTCTGTGCGCCGTACCTAGCGCTTCACCATAAGTGTCTGGCTCTGCACCTTTATCGATGACAAGCTGCTGAATTTCTTCACGTTGTTCAGCTCTTTCAGCAGAAAGCGCAATAAGGTGATCGCGAACTTCGTCATCGCCATCTGGCAGGTTAGCCGCGTCGCTGTATAATTCTTCAGCGTCAATTAAAATTGAAGCGATCTCGTTTAATTCATCAACTTCATCTTCAACGGCTTCTTTGTATTCATGCTTAGCTTCTTCTACAGCCTCATCATTAGTCAACATTCCATGCTGAGCTTGAATTTCTTCTACTTGTTTATTGTTCAAGTCCTCAGTCGGAGATACGGGCTGCGCTAAAGCAGGCACGGATAATACAATCGCGGTCATGGCGGATGATGTAATAAGAGTCTTAAGCATAACTTTTTCTCCTTTTTGTTATAAGCTCGATTGAGCTATAAAGAGACAACGGAAGGCTGATCCAAAAGTTCCAAAATTAAATACGAATTTAAGAAAACTATATTCAATTACCCGCTTCAATCTCGAGCAAAAATTTCGAGCCGGCAACTATCTTGACATGTTTTGAAAAATTCCTGGTGCGGCCGAGAAGACTCGAACGAAATAAATTTTACAATAAAATCAAGGCCAAACAAATAAGCAGAGCAATTTTGTAGCACAATTTGTAGCACAATTTGTAGCACAAATTGTAGCACAGCCTGATGTTTGGCTTCTTTACTCCCATGCCGGCGCTCAAATTGTTAGCACCATGTCACGTTCTCAGACGCGCGCGGAATGGCAATCAAGACATTCCCTCTCAACAGCCGCGATATTATCAATGAATCACAATACCCAAATGAGGTGAATTAACACCAAATCCCTTTAATAATTACAGTGCAACTTAACAAAAGTGTGCACCACAATTTCTAACAACAGGTTCCAAAATTTAGATGTGAAGACAAAGATTTATATGCACCTTGGTGCAAATCCTTTTATCTTGCCCATTCGGTGGCTCATACACCTTCTATCGCGTATTATTGCTTTAAATTTTCAGACATTGCCTATGGAACCGATCAAATGAGTTTGACGCGAATGCGTATCATTTAAATCACAACCAAATAAATCAGCCGCTAATGCAAATCGTCAGTATGTAATTGTGTTATGTCTTCGGCTCTCAGAATACGTGCAATCTCAACGCTTTTGTCATCTAGGATATGATAATAGATAGAATGAACGCCAAAAACAGAACGGCGATAGCCCTGCCGAATATGATCTACACCTTGCCACATCATGGGTGTTCGTCCAATCTGATGAAAACGCTCAACAATTCCATCAAAATAGCTGTTGGCTTTTTCTAAACCATGATTGTCCAAGCCCCACTCATACAGACGTTGAAGGTCTGCGTCGGCTTTGTTCGTAAGCTTGTAACCCATTATCCGTTCAGGCCACGATTTTTAAGAACGTCTTGGCGAATGTCTTCGGGTGTACGGTCACTTACGCCGCTTTGCTCGGCTTCAATCAATTTAGCGCGTATCGCTTCAATTTCAGCATGTTCAGCTTGCGCTTTGCGAATAAGATCGCGCATAACTTCACTATCATTTGTGTAAGCGCCACTTTCGATTTGCGCTTTGATCCAATCATTCTGCGTATCCGTCAGAGTGATGGTTTTTCTAATCGTAGACACAATCAATCCTCCATAAAATCATACTATTGGTGTAGTATAGCACACTTTTGGAGTAAGCGTCATTTCATTTATTGTAATTGGGTTGCTTGCACCCCTTGGCACCAAAATAATTATGGGCCGAGAAGCGGTGTGCAAACGGAATGAAAAATCGACGGCGGGCGCAGGCATATGCATCAAGCCTTGGGAACCTTCAATTTTTCATGAAGTGCTCTGAGGCGCAGCCTAAGATGAAGTCATGAAAATGTTTCATTTTTCACAAAAAAAGTATAAAAGATCGAACAGTTCTGGTAACACAATCAAAAGTGGTAATGGTTCTCATTAGGTACATGAATGGCTATTTCAGATAAAACAGCAAAAATTCTATGGTCTTCTGCAGCTGGATTATGTTCATTTGAAGGTTGTGGTGAAAAATTGTTTTTTGGTGGATCAGCCCCTTCATCCTCTTTTACTATTGGCGAAATGGCTCATATCACCGGTAAAAAAGCGGGATCTAATAGGCATATTGAAGAGTTAGGCGATACCGAAGATGACTATTCAAATCTAATACTTCTCTGTCCCAATCATCACACTGAAATAGATGCTAAAGAGAACGAAAAAAAATACTCAATCGATGTGCTTGTTGGCATGAAGGAAAAGCACGAGAAGTCCGTTGCAATGCGTTTAAGTAGTGCCAATGACAAGCACAGCATTTGCAATCAGATCATGCCACTTTTAAAAGATAATTTTGTAGGGTGGTCAAATTATGGACCTCAGTCAGAGCGTGCAAGAAAAAACCCCCACAGCGATGGAGTTTATGACTTGTGGTTAACAATTAGGCTCTCAACAATTGTCCCGAATAATAGGAAAATCGAAAGAATTATTAATGATGGACGTAATTTGTTTTCAGCAGATGAAAACTCTATAATTTCACGCTTTTTTCATCATGTTCAAAGTTATGAACTTTGGGTAATGAATGAGATAAATTACGATGCTGTAGTTCGTTTTCCGACGGAATTTGAAGAGATGATCAGGAGGGGAGCAAATGCCCGCTCATAATGAAAACTTTCCTTGGATGAGTTACTACGGAAACTATAATTTTTTTGCATCTAGGATGAAAGAACATCACAAAGTTTCTGAAATACGCAAGGTAAACGAATGTGTTTATGAGATTGTTCGAGGAAATAAAGACCTCATCAAAGTATTTGCATGTGAATGTTATATTTTTGGTCTGGCTGAACTTTATGAGACTCAGCAGAATATAGAAGCACTCAACGCTATAGTTATAAACGGTAACTGGTGTAGCTATACGGATGAAGCAAAACTTCATGGCAGAAGAGAGAAAATAGGCATCTTTAACATCGCAGGCTTTATGGCTTCTATACAGATGCAAGACTTCTGGAATTACCTTACAACTGAGGAAAGAAAACTTTACGAAGCAAAAGGCCTGCTTTAATGCTTACGGTAAGTGTGTATGGTTTTGGCTCCTATTTTAGTGCACCAACTACCGCAAACGATATTGACATATTGATCGTGCATGAAAGTCTTGATCGTACTTCATGCGAATTTGCAATTTTTTGTAAATCAAGACTTCACAAACTGTTGGCGCACCTTCACGTTACAATGCTGTCCGCAAAAGAAGAACAAGACGCCTATTTTATAGCAACAGCACAAGCTTACTTGCTTGGTGCAGTTTCCAAGAATGATGCAGAAAATAATCTTTTAAGAATTGCCAATATTATTAAAAATTTTGATAAAAAACCAGCTCTGCAGGGTGTATCCAATAGGACGCGGCACGCTCCCTTTGGCTAGGTGTTGAGTATTACCCACCGACACCTTGCACTTAGACCAAAACCAACCAATTGCCCTATACTACCTAAATTTCACTCAAGCCTTGAAACGCATACCCGCGCAATAAAACCGAAGCGAATACACCACAGAGAGAAGACCTACTCAACTGGATTATCACGCACACTCGAACTCCCCTCTCCACAATATTAGAACTCGTCATTGCGGTTTATCTTTGTAAATCATTGCAAATAATGGTCGCCATTCTCACTTCATTGACAACGTCTCTTGCGTCAATCTCAACCCTATATAGCGAAAGGAGAGCTATAGCACTGGGTTTGCGATGGGAGACATCCTCGTGAGAAATCGTGTGATTGTTGAGATAAAATGACTGTCAGTGATCAAGACTTGAAGCAAGCCATGACGATCGCCGCAAAGATCATCAATCTTTACGGAGATAAGTATTGGCCGCTATTTGATCGCTTAGAAAGTGAACTTGAAAAAAGAAAAAACAGAAAAAGCAAACTAAGAGCAGCACTCAAATCATTGCAGAAGGAAAAGCAACACGAGTCAACGAACTACCATTAAATTGGACATTTTTATCAACGCACAAGCCGTTTGGCTAAACTCTTCTTGTAGGTTCCACGTATATTGACAACTAGTTCCAATAACCACTGAATCTCGATTCCGGTGGGTAATGGAGAATTCGAGAACCTGACAGATGGTTTGTGATGAGACAGAATATGGCCCTGTATTGTCCCATATTGCTTTTAGCATGAATGACTGGATTAATTCACAAATCAGCCTGATTTCATGCGTTGGCGAGTTGCCATTAATGGCTCTAGTAGCCATTCCATCAATTTGCGTTCTTCTAGGATGATATCTGCTGATAATTCCATACCCGACTGCAGGGCTAGCTCTTTGCCAAAGGCTGGCATTGATTGTTCATTCAGGTTCACCTGTACGCGATAGACGGCCTCTTCCGTTTGCATACCATTACGCAATTCATGCGGAGATAAAGTCGTCGCCGAGACACTTTCCACCAAGCCAAATGCTGCACCAAATTTCTGATATGGTAGCGCGTCATATTGTAAGCGAACTTCTTGACCAGGCTCCACAAAAGCAATGGCGCGCGTCGGCACAAACAATTCGGCAATTAATTGTCCACCTTCTGGAAGGATTGTGAGCAGAGGCTGTTGTGGATCAGCACGCTCTCCTTCAGAGATTTGTAAGGCAGCGACTCTGCCTGAGATAGGTGCTTTAATCACATATCCAATTTGAGATTGAGCAGTCGCCAATTGGGACTGTATCTGCAAAAGTCGTTCATCAATGCTGGCACTCTCTCGCTTTAAATTCTCTTTGCTAGAAGCACGTTCCAATGCTAATTCAGATAATCTAGAAGATGCTCTGTTAATTGCGCCGTTAAGATCAATAACAGCTTGCTCGGTTTGAAGCTTTAATTCTTCACGCCGACGGAATTCTTCCTTAGGCAGTAATCCTTTTTCCATGAGCGGAAGAGCAGACTCTACGCGTTCTAAAGCTATCTCATAGCGGCGCTCAATAATTTGCAAATTTGCTCTAGCATCAAGTTGTTCGCGTTCTGCTTTTTCCTCTTCAAGGACGATTTGATCTGCTGAAATCTTTGCACTCCGCAACAAACCAGCTTGACGGTCTTTCAAGCTATCAGCTTCTTCTGCAAGGGCTTGCACCGCCTGCTCCCCAAGGCTTTCACCTGATTCAATTTGACGGTCTGTGCTCACAAGTCCGATCGGCATCCCTTTTTCGATAGGTTCTCCGATCGTAACATCCAAAGACTTCAAAACACCGGGTTGAGAGACATACACACGCGCTTCAGCTTCAGTTGGACGCAATCGCCCACGCACTGTTTCTTTACGTGAGAAGTTGACTGTCGATAGAAAGACGATAATCACAACGATAAAGAGCAATAGTAGTAATGTGATGCGTGACCATGCCATAGGCAAAAGACCAACAGGCCGTCCCCAACGGTCCGTTGAATTTGCTTCTAGGGTTTCGGGGCGGAAAAGATCATGATTATTAGTCATACTCATTAAGCATCTATGTTTATATTTTGAGTTATTCTGCTTCCTTCTTAAAAGCTAACGGGGCAATATATGAATATACATCAATAACTTCCCTGCATATTAAAGGGGTTTTCCCGTTATTTGTTAGCTTTAACTATTGTCTTTATACGAAATTCACTTCAAAATTTTAGCAAAGTAGTATTCCCACAGGAAGTAGAAAAAATACAAGATAAGAAATTCAATTATCAGAAAGAACATTGCCCCTTCATGATTTCTTACTATATACCATGATGATATCATGGTAACCAAAATCATTGGTAAACCTCGTAAAATTACTTTGCCAATAGAACGATTTTCTTGCATTTGGATTTCCTTAAGCGCCAATAGAAAAAATGTAAATTCTTCTATTGGCTCTCGACCATTAGATCAATTATCTTTATTTACATACCATCCAGTGAGGACAGCTCCGAGCACGGCAACAACAAAGCCACTAGCTGCCCCTGTCGCCGCCCCAGGCACTCCCCCCACTTTATATCCGTTATAAGTTCCTGAGGCTGTACCAGTAATTATACCTACGAGTATCGCAAAAGTAGCTTGATCCAAATCTTCTACATGCTCCCTATAAGCAGGATCATTGAGGGGGTAATCAGGGTTTTCTATCATAAATTGTTTAACATTCTCTGCGTCATCACCAAATTTGTTCCAAAAGGAATCACTATCATCTGGAGGCCCCCAGTCTTCTTGTGGTTCAGGTGAGTATTGTACTATAATCGGTGCCATCACCAATTCATCTTGGTCAAAAGATAAGTTATCTTCTGTAAATTGACTTGCTGCCCAAGCGTCGGCTGCATCAGCCAATGCTTTATGTGCCTGCAAATCTAGTCCTCCAACAGCACTTGCTGTTACAACAATAGTCGGTTGCCTGCTTCCACCACTCACGGCTTCCAGCTCATGCATTTTTAAATCACGCATAATTTTCTCCTAATAGTTTATGCACTCTACTCCCCCTTTTCAGTCTCGCGCGGGATTGCGTTTGATCCGAACAGGATTTCTTGAAGATCCGGATTGGCGGTTATTGCCGATGGGATCTGTTGCTCTTTTGGAGGTGGAGATGTCATGGATGGCGGCTTTCTCAATTCACCTGCCTGTCCATTCATCACACCAATCACACGGTCAGCTGCTCCAATTGTCTCTTTTCTATGAGCTGCTGCAATTCGTGTCATTTTGAGCTGATTGAGATTTTCATTGATTTTTTTCTCTGTCGCTTCGTCCAAATGCGCAGTACCTTCATCCATCACGAGAATTCTCGGCTGACGATAAAGCGCTCGCGCCAACATGATGCGTTGCTGCTGGCCACCCGAAAGGGTTGTGCCCATATCCCCGACAAGGGAACGATATGCCATTGGCATTTGTTCAATGTCATCATGGATACATGCTATTTGGGCTGCCCAGCGCACACGCTCCATATCTGTCTTCTCATCAAATAGAGCGATGTTTTCGGTAATAGAACCTGCCAGCAAAGTGTCATCCTGCATGACCACACCAATCTGGGCACGGATAGACGAAGGCCCCCAAGTCGACAGCGGCAATCCATCAAAATAAACTTGTCCACCTGTGGATGGATATAAACCCATCAACACGCGTAAGAGTGTTGATTTTCCAGAACCTGATGGCCCTGTCAAAGCAATAAATTCACCTGCCTGAATGTCCAAATTCACATTGGTCAGGATTAAAGGCTCATTTGGGGCATAGCGAAACGATACACCTTGAAGCTGGATATTGCCCCTCAATTCCCGTTCTACGCTAGGCGCATCAATTCCTTTTTCGCGATCTTGCAAAGCAATATCTGCCACGCGCTCTAAATGCACATCCAGGAGCTTAAAATTTATCCATTGTTCGACAAGCGCCATGAGACGTTGCTCAAGTTGGCCTTTATAAGCGATAAATGCTGTGATCATCCCAACGGTCATTTGCGTGGCGATAACGGATTTTGCCGCGATATAGACAATCAGGATTGTGGTAAGCCCCAATATAGCCTGACTGATCGCTCCATAGCCAATATTCACATTGCCAACACGAATAGTGGCATTAATGGAATTGGCCGCGAGGTTACGCCATAGGCTGGCTCTGTTATTTTCTGCACCTGCAATTTTGATTGTTTGCATAGCGCGTAGGTTTTCAAGGAATTTAGTATTCTCTTTAGCCTCGGCAACCAGCAAATCACCTGCCAAGCGCTTAGAAAGCTCCAAGAAGATCAATCGCAAGACGACATAGAGTAAAATGCCTGCAATCGTAATGAATGCGAGTTGCATATTATAAAGGAACAATATCGCGCCAACGAAGATGGCGAGCACACCATCAATCAAAACCATTATAGCGCCATTGACCACGAGATCGCGGATGGGCTGCAAGGATTGAAAACGTTGCTGTATATCACCCACATGCCGTCTGTGAAAATATGGCAATGGCAGACGCATCATGTGATGCAAAAGACTGGCCTCCATATCAAAAGAAACAACATTGGAGAGGAATTGAAACACCAAGCCGCGAAGGATGATGGTAGCTACTTCAAACACTTTGAGGAGTGCAAACCCTGCTGCCACCGCGCCCAGCAGACTTAAATCTCCTTTAAGCACGGCTTCATCAATCACGATTTGCATAAAATATGGGCTCATCAAGACAAAGACCTGCATGATGAGGGACAAAACCAACCCTTGGCCCAACGCCTTCCATGTAGAGCCGTCCAACTTGACCAGACTGGATAAACGTACTGGCTTCTTAACCTTGGCTTTTTGAAATTTAGGTGTGGGAGCAAGTTCTAAGGCAACGCCAGTGAAACTCTCATCTGCATCAACGAGCTTGACTACTTTCTGACCACTGGCTGGATCAAGTAAAACTAGTTTATCTTTTTGTACGTCTTTAAGGACAACAAAGTGATCCATATTCCAGTGCAAAATGGCTGGACGACGTAAATCTTTAAGTTCTTCCAGTTCACACCGAACAGCACGTGAGCCAAGACCTAACTGTGCTGCAATATCAATAACATCTTTGAGTGAAGACCCTTTAAGAGAAATGGGATGTTCGCGACGCAGAGTTGAAATGTCAGATTGATAGCCAAAATAAGAAGCAACCATCCCTACGCAAGCAAGACCGCATTCAGCAGCCTCTGCCTGGCGCAGCAGTTCTATCTTGCGAAAACCGCTTAAATTAAGAATGGATTGTCCAATATCCACTCGTCTCCCCCCCCTGAACGACTTCTAAACACGCAAGCTGAAAACATTGCGGTCAAGTTGCTGTTCAAAGTGAGAATAAGATGAGCAGTTCGTCAATTAGGGATTTCCCTAGTTGAGTTAGGAAATATTGATCTTAAAATTTAATCCAATGAGTTTCTGCAGCTCTACGTGCGGCAGTTAAATGCCACACACACCAATTGCCAGAAAAATGCACCCAATCTGTGGGTAAACAACTTAAAGAAAAGCTGGGAATAAAAAATTCATGAGACCGGAGTGATGAAAATGGACTTACGGCGATTGTTTGATTCATATGAGGGAATGTCTGTTCTGGTTCTGATTGCAGCCCCATGAACAGAACCGCAATGAGTCAACTTTTGGCGAAACCCAGCCACCTTACCAACTGGTATAATTGGCCCAATGCTGCCGTTAAACATATTTTTTTGAGTGACCTTTATTGGGCTATTTTCCGACGGTATATTTAATAGCTGACGTTAAGCTTAAATCAGTATATTCTTTCGCTAATGATCCAAACGTTTCGAACAGTTTTCATTTTATTGAGCATGCTGGTGCTATTTGCGCAGCAGAGCGTTTGTGCGTGCGTGTCTCACTTGAGTCTCCAAGTTCAATCAGAGCGCCACGCATCCTCGGACATGCACCATTCTATGGATTGCGATGGTGATGAAACCCCAACTAATCATGACGAAGACTGTCCACACTGTGAATACAATCATGTGCTAAAATCAGATACTTCCTTTGAAGCTGCCCAATTACCTTCAATGGCTAAAACCGTAGCTTTGACCGCGGTTTCGGCACTTCCCTCTGCACCCATTGTAAAACCTATTAAGGAAACGCGTTTCCAACACCTTGCGCAAGGTCCACCTACTCCAACGCCTGTCACCTTAAAAATTCGTCTTTTGAATTGAGTTGCACCGAACATGCGCTTGTTTGCGCGTGTTGTCTCACCTGCAATTAACTCAATTTATTAGGATGAAAGATGATTTCTCGAAGACAATTTATTCAGACAACTGCTCAAGGCGCTGCCCTTGCTGGGTTGTCCACTTTACTGCCCAGTTGGGCGCTTGGGGCTAGTCATGGCAATATGGGGTTGCCACAGCTTACAGGCACACGTTTTGATCTCAATGTTGGTAAATTCCCAGTGTCTATCAACGCAAAGCAAGGGCAAGCTATTGGTGTAAATGGCACCATGCCAGCACCGCTTATTCGCTTTCGCGAAGGTGATGACATTACGATAAATGTCACCAATACTTTAGATGAAGATACCAGCATTCACTGGCATGGCTTGCTTGTACCATTCGAAATGGATGGTGTTCCGGGTGTGACGTTTCCCGGCATTCGTCCCAAAGAGACCTTCACTTATAAATTCTCTGTGCCGCAATCAGGCACATATTGGTATCACTCTCATTCAGGCTTACAGGAACCTTTGGGACATTATGGGCCTCTAATCATTGATCCAAAACATCATGATCCGGTTGAATATGACCGCGAATATGTATTGGTTTTATCAGATTGGAGTTTTGAAAGCCCATATCGAATTTTCTCAAAACTTAAGAAGGTCAGTCACACTTACAACTTCCAGCAAAGGACAATCCCTGACTTTCTGCAAGATGCTAAAGAGCGCGGTCTTGGCCCAGCATGGTCAGAGCGAGAAATGGGGGGGCAAATGCGTATGTCTCCAAGGGATATATCTGACGTAACAGGTGCAACCTTCCACTATCTCATTAACGGGCACGGCACTGCTGATAACTGGAATGGTGTGTTTAATGTAGGTGAGCGCGTTCGCTTACGCATCATCAATGCATCATCAATGACAATGTTCAATGTTCGTATACCCGGGCTACCAATAACCATAGTAAATTCTGATGGGCTAAATGTTCAGCCTGTTGAGGTTGATGAATTTCAAATGGGCGTGGCAGAAACATATGATGTGATCGTTCAGCCAACAGAAGATAAAGCCTATGCCTTTGTTGCTGAAAGCATAGATCGCTCCGGGCAAGTTGTTGCAACGCTTGGGCCGCGTGCGGGTATGCGTGCACAAGAACCTAAAATGCGCGCTGTACCAACTCTGACCATGAAAGACATGGGGATGGACCATAGCGCTATCGGGCATGGAGACATGCACCCAGAGGCAATGGATCATTCTCAACACAATATGCCAGACAATTCGCACTCAGGGCATGATATGGGCAAAATGGATCACAGCATGCACAAAATGCATGGTGACAGTGCTTGGCCCGTTGAAAAGAAAGACATCAAACAAGGTGTGGGGGTCGTCAATGTAAATACAAGCCCTTTAAGTCGTTTAGATGAACCGGGTATCGGACTGGAAAATGTGCCTCACCGCGTATTGCGCTACACGCAACTTAGAAGCTTGGATAAGAACCCCGATACACGGCAGCCGGAGCGAGAAATTGAAATCCATCTGACTTCAAATATGGAGCGCTATATGTGGTCCTTTGATGGCGTGAAGTTTTCTGAAGTCAAAGAAGCCATTAAATTCCACGAAGGCGAACGCGTAAGAGTGACGCTCATCAATAATACGATGATGCCACATCCTATCCATTTACACGGCATGTTCTTTGACCTTGTAAATGGCGCAGATGATCACAAACCGCGCAAGCACACAGTGATTGTCAAACCTGCAGAAAAACTCTCATTCGATGTATCAGCAGAACATATTGGCGATTGGGCGTTCCACTGCCATCTCCTCTATCACATGCATGCAGGTATGATGCATGTTGTCTCGGTTTTACCTTCAGACAAGCCGGTTCATAAACATGAGGAACACGAACATATGCAGCATGAACCCGAAAAAACGATGGACCATTCAACAATGGATCACTCGCAAATGGATCATGGCACTATGAACCACCACCAGCACGGAAAGGAGAAATAATCATGAAACGTTTTTCTCTATTCCTCACAACTAGTGTCTTGTCATGTTTAGCATTTACACCTTTAGCCAATGCGCAAGAGCACTCCCATCCGGCTAATGATGAAAAGCCGTGGTCTATGGCGGATGAATATTTTGATCCCGAAGAAATGGCACATACTCGGGCGCATGTTCTCCATCATAATGGCGGGCAATCCTTTGGAATGCTGATGGTCGACCGTCTTGAGGTGCAATCAGGCGAAGATGAAGATGTTGGCGTTTGGGACGCGAGCTATCGTTATGGCGGCGATATCGACAAACTTTATATTACCACCGAAGGAGAATACTCGCTTGAGCATGATGAATTTGAAGAGGTTGAAGTGCAAGCTCTTTGGTCACATGCAGTCTCTCGCTTTTTTGATGTGCAAACAGGTGTACGATATGATTTTGAGCCTGATGGACTTGCCCATGCTGTCTTTGGTTTTCAGGGATTAGCGCCATATTGGTTTGAAGTTGATGGGGCAGCTTATTTGAGCGAAAAAGGTGATGTGACAGCGGACTTTGAAGCAGAATATGAACTTCTTCTCACACAGCGGCTTATTCTTCAACCACGCCTTGAGATAGGCATATCCGCCCAAGATATACCAGAACTTGAGGTAGCTTCCGGTATTACAGATATCGAAGCTGGATTACGCTTGCGCTATGAATTTAAACGTGAAATTGCGCCTTATATCGGCATAGAGCACAAAGCGCTGATCGGAGAAACAGCAAATTTGGCTGAAGCTCATGGTGAAGAGGCCAATAGTACATTCTTTGTGTTAGGTGTGCGTGGCTGGTTCTAAGCTAAATTAGGGGATCATTGTTCCAGATAGTCAATAATTGGACAATCGGGACGATGATCTCCGCCGCAGTTTTTGATAAGATGAGAAATCGCAGTGTGCAGGGATTGTAACTCTCTTTGCTTTTGCTCAATCTCATCTAGACGGGTTTGGGCCAACGCCTTTACCTCAGAGCTGCTACGCTCTCTGTCTTCATAGAGGCTCAATAGTGAGCGACATTCTTCTATCGAAAAACCAAATTCACGCGCCCTGCGAACAAAGCAAAGTTTACGGGCATCTTGCTCACTGTAATCGCGATACCCCGCTTTAGTACGACCACTAGCAGCCACAAGACCGATTTCAGAATAATAGCGTACAGTTTTGGTAGGTAATTGTGCGATTTTAGCGACTTTACTGATATTCATTTTAAACGTTGACCTTCCAGTTACTGGAAACCTTAGCATGTCTTCACATTATAGAATACATGACTGAGAGACATAAATGACATCACTTGCAAATGGGCTGAATTTAAATTGGACTAAATGGAAAAGCTGGAAGAAAGCCTCCCAAAATACGCTATGGTGCTTACTGGGGTGTTCTATTGGTGATTTGGGAACAATCGCGTTTTTTCAATTCACGGGTATTCCTTGGCCCGCCTGGGCTATTATGACTTTAGCCATCACAAACGGATTGCTAACGTCCATCATTCTTGAAACCATTATTCTCTCGAGGCAGATGGCTTTCAAACTTGCATTTCAGACGGCTATTGGCATGTCGTTCATATCCATGATCGCCATGGAGGCAGCAATGAATTTAGTCGATGTCTGGGTCACAGGCGGAGCTAAGCTTACATGGTATGTGATCCCGCTCATGCTTCTGGCCGGCTTCTTAGCACCATTACCCTATAATTACTGGAGGTTGGTTGCATTGAAGAAATCATGTCATTGAAAAATGAACGGCTGAAATTTGCTTCAACTGGCCATGTAATCGCTAGGTGGTAAATGTCTGTTTTGGGCGATTTTCTCACCAATGCGAAAATCAAAATTGTTGGCAGTTTACATAAAACTGTGAGTCACTTCGCCTTAGAAACTCAATTCATTCATGGCGGGACCAACAGTCTTCTTATCAAAATTGATGTGATCAAAGATGGACACATCAAACGGGTGCATAATTTTCAGCAACTCCTCTCTTCGATAAGCCATTCCGCCTCCGTCTCCGTATGCAGGCCGGTCTGTTTGATGTCCCATCATTAAACAACGCAAGCCGTAATCTATATTTGCCTCCTGCATGCGTTTTTCAAACGAATGACGGAATGAGTAAATTATATGATCAGGACTAGGGAATAACTCCCTAACCCGAAAGGCTTTCAGCATATTTGCCGAGAATAACTCATTTCTATCGTGATAATGCTTAAACCCTTCCGGCGCTCTCTTAGCGGCTTCAAGGGCAACACCGACCAGTGGAATTTCTCTGATAGAGCTTGTTGTTTTGATTTCCCGGTTTGGCTGAGGCCGAATACGTATGTGAGGAATTTCATCTCCAAGACGAATATCATCTGGCTGAAGGTTTATAATTTCACTTGGCCGACATCCAGTCTCTATCAACATATATGTTATTAACTGTAATTCCCATTTTAAGCCAGAAAGTGCCCCAGGTTTTAAAATTTTTGATCTAACCCACGCGTCAGGAAAAGCGGGAACTTCTTTTATAGCCTTCTTCTTCAAAAATAGATTTCGGAATGGATTAGGCCGCTCTTCATCACCAACGTATTTGAAATAAGCCGAATACAATTGACGAACATTTCCTAGATGCCGGTTCGCAGTACTCGGGGACACTTGTGTCATTCCCTTGGTTGGCGACTGGATACGCTGCAGCCACCATCTATGGAATTCTAAAGCGTGATCTCGCGTTATATCTACGAGTGGCATATCGCCTATGACTTTTACAAAATAGTTTATGGAAAGTGTTTTCACTTTCCGCCACTGATACTTTTGGTTTTCGGATTTATTATATTGATCATCAATCGCGATTTCGTCGAAATACACCTTCAACGCCTGCGTCATTTGTACTTTAGGCTCCTGAACGCCTCCTAAAATCGCTTCTGTCTGTAATTTATCTGTTTCAGTGTTTTCATTAGCAGAAGGCTCTACAGCTTTGAGCCGCGCTACGATATCCTCAATATCCTCCTGTCGCACCAGTGAATCAAGAGGCATGTATTTGAAGCCGGAAGCCATGGCATGAGCCCGAGCAGCCCTATAGCGTTGTTCAGCTATAGCACTATCAACTTGACTACCTTGCTTACCAATCGCCTCAGAGAGCTCTACTAGAGCCCAATACTCATCATCCGCCTGAGCCAATTCATCTCTACGCATCCTAGCGATCTCTAAAGATGATGTACGCATAGCAACGCGAATAGTCCCTCGCTTATCTATTCCGCTGAATTTCTTAGGCACTCTTCTATAATAGTGCCAGCGACCGCCTCTTAATCTGAGGTATTTTTCATCGAGGATTGATGTGCTCATTGGTGTTTTGTAGCACAAAATGTGCGCAATTTGTAGCACAATTTTGTCGATACACTAAAAACGCAAGAGTAGAACACAAAAAAATTTGTGTTCTTTCAAGGCACTATAAGAATTTCTAGAAAAATTCCTGGTGCGGCCGAGAAGACTCGAACTTCCACGGGTTTTACCCCACAGCGACCTCAACGCTGCGCGTCTACCAATTCCGCCACGGCCGCAAACCGAAACGAACAGCGAGATATACAGACACCTGCGCTTCTGTGAACCCCGAAAATGACTTGGATCTAAAATTTTTTAAGTTTACCTGTTGAAAAATAGAGGCTCCAAAATCAATCAGGCTTATTTTATTGCTCTGTCGCGTAATAGTCTTCAACTTGTGCTGCACCTGTGACGGATACCGACACACGCTCACCATCAATAACCAATTCACCGCGAGCAATTGGATGATTGTTTGCAAGAATCCAAACTTCATCGTATTCGCTAGCATCCAATGGAATCACAGCACCACGTCCCATACGCAATAATTGCTGCATAGGAATTTTAGAGCGCCCTAAAAGCACTGTGATCTCAATTTCGACGGCGTCCATTTGCGAAGTCAAGAACAAAACCCCATTCTTAGGTTATAAAAGCCAGCCTAGAATTTGGACTATCTAAGTGAGTAAGGAGTTAACATCTTCCATGAGTGGTGAAATTCTCGAAAATAAACTTTCCCAAATTGAATGGGCGGTCTCCGATAATCTGGTAGATTATAATGATGCAGTTCGCTTCATGGAAGAAAGAGTGGCGGCTATTTCAAAGGGTGAGGCCAATGAATTAATCTGGCTGCTGGAGCATCCGGCCATATATACCGCTGGAACAAGCGCCAAGCCATCAGACCTTGCCGCTCCAGATCGTTTTCCCGTTATTCAAGCGGGTCGTGGTGGACAATATACCTATCATGGACCGGGGCAGAGAGTTGCTTACGTCATGCTGAATGTGGGTAAACGCGGAAAGGATGTTCGCGCCTTTGTGTATGGGCTTGAACAATGGATTATCAATTCACTCAAAACGCTAAACGTAACGGCCGAACGCCGCGAAGGTCGAGTCGGTGTCTGGGTGGACCGAACAGCTTCCGGTGGCCCTTTAAAGGAGGATAAAATCGCGGCTATAGGTGTTCGTCTTAGAAAATGGGTGTCATTTCACGGCATAAGCCTGAATGTCGAACCAAATCTGGAACATTTTAGCGGGATTATACCTTGCGGCATCTCAGAGGATGGACTTGGTGTTACAAGCCTTTTTGATTTGGGCAATCCGATCACAATGCCTGAAGTGGATGCCCTTCTCAGGCAGGAATTTACAAGTATTTTTGGAGACACAATTATTGTGCCTCCACCTTTTGAATAGAATGAATTTGATCAATACAAAGAAGACTTCTGAAGATGTCTCTATTCAAACTCAACAAGCACAGCATCAGCTGCAACGGAATCTCCGGCTGCTGCATTAATGGATTGAACTTTACCATCAGCTTCAGCGCGGATAATGTTTTGCATCTTCATAGCTTCAACGACACAAACCGCTTCCCCTGCTTTGACGTCTTGTCCCAATTCGACAGCCATAGACACAATAAGGCCCGGCATTGGACTGAGGATTAGTTTTGAAAGATCAGGCGCTTCTTTTTCTGGCAGCTTGGCATAAAGCTCCGCAGTGGTAGGAGACAATACCAAGATTTTGGCTGTGACACCTCTGTGTCGCAAGACATAGCCTTCACTTGTGTCCTCAAACCGCACAGCAAATGGCGTGTTGTCTATTAAGCCTTCGACAACGCCCATGCCGGGCTTCCAGTTTGTAGACAAGCCAATAGCAGCTTTTTTACCCTTAAATTTGATTTCAGCCTCACTATTGGAGGACGCGATTGAAACCGAAATGGGTTTGCGATCGATTGAAACAACCCATTCTTTTCGAATTGCCCTGCCCGGATCCATTTGGTTGGATATTTTATCAGCCCTACTGACAAAGACATCATGAATATAGGCCGCAACCGAAGCTAACAAAACTTCTTGCTGTTTGGATGGTTCAACACCGCTAAATCCATCAGGAAACTCGTCGGGAATATAATTGGTCGTTAATTTTCCACTTTTAAACCGCTCCTGAGCTATGACAGCTTGCAAGAATGGTGAGTTATCCTGAATCCCTTCAATGCGGAGACGATCTAAAGCCATTTCATGGACATCAATCGCGTCATCACGGGTTTTTCCATGCGTGATCAATTTAGCGATCATCGGATCATAAAACATGGAGATTTCATCTCCTTCACGCACACCCGTATCAATGCGCACCTCACCTTTGCCCAACTTTCCTTCAGGTGGGAACTGACAGCGTTTCAAGCGACCAATAGATGGTAGAAAACTACGATATGGATCTTCAGCGTAAATGCGTGTCTCAACGGCCCACCCTTTAATGCCGATATCATTTTGCTGATGATTTAAGGTCTCTCCATACGCCACGAGCAACATTTGTTCGACCAGATCAATTCCTGTCGTCATCTCCGTAACAGGGTGCTCCACCTGCAAGCGAGTGTTCATTTCTAGAAAATAGAAATTTTTGTCTTTATCGACAATGAACTCCACCGTTCCGGCTGAATCATAATTTACAGCTTTTGCCAAAGCGATGGATTGTTTACCCATTGCAGCACGGGTTTTCGCGTCAATGAAGGGAGAAGGTGCTTCCTCAACAACCTTTTGATTACGACGCTGAATAGAACATTCTCGCTCATTCAAGTGGATACAATGGCCATGCTTGTCACCCAATACCTGTATTTCGATATGGCGTGGCTCGGTGATAAATTTCTCAATAAATATACGGTCATCACCAAAAGAGCCTTTTGCTTCGGCTTTTGAATCACGGAAGCCTTCGCGGGCTTCGTCATCATTCCAAGCAATTCGCATCCCCTTACCGCCGCCCCCAGCAGATGCTTTAATCATCACTGGATAACCAACTTTTTGAGATATTTTGACCGCTTCCTCTGCGTCTTCAATCAATCCCATGTGGCCGGGAACTGTGCTCACGCCAGCTTCTGCAGCGAATTTCTTCGATGTAATCTTGTCACCCATAGCTTCAATCGCGATAGGGTTGGGACCGATAAAGGTGATTTTTTCTTTTTCAAGACGGCGCGCAAACTCTGCATTCTCAGACAGAAAACCAAAACCTGGGTGAACAGCTTCAGCGCCTGTTTCTTTTACAGCCGCGATGATTTTATCTTGCACCAAATAGCTTTCCGAAGATGCTGAACCACCGATAAACACTGTTTCATCTGCTAATTCGACAGCAAGAGAGCCTGCATCTGCTTCAGAATAAACGACAACGGTTTTAACCCCTAACCGCTTACATGTTTTGATGACACGGCAGGCGATTTCACCGCGATTTGCTATCAGAATTTTCGAAAACATAAGTCGTATTTGCCCCGTATTTTATCGGATTAATCCGTATTTTTATTTTAGTACTAGTTTTTACACATTTTGAAGACAATCAAGACCAAAGCCATAACTGCGACTTTCCAACACATGCCGTAGCGGTCAATGAGAATCGTCAATTTCGTCTTTCTCGTCACGCGGTGAATCAATAAGAGATTCCAGCAATCTCAATTTCGATGTTACCGACACGAGAAAAGCGGTAGACCACCCCAAAAGAAGAAAACCTGCAGCTGATTCAATTGCAGCAAGCATTCGCCATTTCTCATCTAAATATATGTCTCCATATCCAACAGTCGTAAAAGTGGATGTGGAGAAATACAAAGCGGCTTCGAAGCTCGAAAACTCACCGAGAAATAAGTAAAGGGCCGCAAACAACCATATTTCGATTGTATGCAAGAGAAACAAAAGCATTATGACAGCAAGGATAGCACCACTTTGCAGCCATAAAGATGCTGCGGTCCGCCGCGTGATATTATCTCGACGCAAAAGCGCAATTAGACCTGTCAGTCCCAAGAAATGAACGCAGGTTATCAGACTTACCATAATTATGGCTACGATGAGGTTTTGCAAAAGCATGGACAACACTCTTCATATTTCAGGTTCAAATCACAATTTTGACCTTCTATCAGCCTAGCTCGCGCCACAATTGTTTAACGAGATATTAACTCAAAATATCAAATATTGTGCGATTGTTAGCACTTAATGTTGAAGCGCGTTTATGAGGGTGAGTAAATGCTTATTTTCGGTCTGCACCGTTGGCGTGGCGAAACCGGCAAAAAATACTGGTTTAACATTACGCTGACAGACAATGGATTACCAAGTGATCCCGGTATTTATATATTTGTCCGTCGCTACTTTGTTTTCTGGCTAAAGCCTTTGTATGTTGGCAAAGCTGCTAGCCTGAGTGGCCGTCTCAAAGGACATGAAAAATGGGGGCGTGCTTGGTGGGATTTAGGCGCGACGGAGCGGCATGTCGCCCGTTTTAGTACCGAAATTGAGCGCAGACGCGTTGAAGAAGATCTCATACGCGGTTTAAAACCTCCAATGAATGATATCCTTATCCCTCGCGGTCAGGACGATGCGCCAAATGATGCGACTTTGCTACGCAAATGGAAATTTAGACGATATCTTTGGAGCTGGTTCTCACCCGGTGCTTCCCAGCGGTAAGTTTTGCGCTTTTCTTTCAATAAATCAGATATTTCCTGACAATATTAAGATATAATCGGGCCATTACACTTGAGTCATTTTTTAGTTTGTATATACTTTGTGATACATTTTATGGATAGATGAAAGTAGCGTGCTATGCCGCACCACAAGAAAAAGCACAAAAAAGTAAAAAAAGACAGCCAGCTTGTCTTGCGTGTGAATAAGGATGAACGCGATGCTTTTGTTGAACTGTGTGAAGAAATGGATACGAGCGCGTCCAGAGAGATACGCCGTTTCATGAAGGAATTCATATTAGAACATACAGAGGAAGACGAAGTCGAGATTGTTGCCTCGCCTCCTAAAGATGAAGCTGACAGCTAAATTAAGCCTTTTGTATCCCGAAATTATACAACAATAAAAAAGCCCATATCGATATGATACGGGCTTTTATTTTGTATACTTGCTAGTGTCTAAAGCGGGATATTGTCATGCTTTTTAGGCGGATTTTTGATTGATTTGTTTTTCAGCTGACGCAATGAACGTGCGATTCTGTAGCGTGTGTTGTGGGGCTGAATCACATCATCAATATAGCCCTTGCCGGCTGCGACGAATGGGTTGGCAAATCTGTCTTCATACTCTTTTGAGCGCTCAGCCATTTTTTCAGGATTGTCGCGTTCAGCGCGATAAATAATCTCGGCAGCACCCTTTGCACCCATCACCGCGATTTCAGCATTTGGCCATGCATAATTGACATCACCGCGAATGTGTTTTGAACTCATCACATCATACGCACCGCCATAGGCTTTGCGGGTGATCACTGTGATTTTTGGCACGGTCGCTTCGGCGTAGGCAAAGAGCAATTTCGCACCATGTTTAATGAGGCCGCCATACTCTTGCTTTGTGCCCGGCATGAAACCCGGTACATCGACAAAGGTGATCAAAGGGATGTTAAAGCAGTCACAAAAACGCACGAAGCGCGCAGCTTTGCGGGAAGCATCAATATCTAGCACGCCGGCCAGCGTCATAGGCTGGTTGGCAACAAAGCCAACAGGTGCGCCTTCAATACGCCCGAACCCGCATAGAATATTCGCGCCAAAATCAGGGCTAATTTCAAAAAAGTCGCCTTCATCAGCAACCTTCTCAATGAGTTCACGCATATCATATGGCATGTTGGGATTTGCCGGAATAAGCGTGTCCAGACTGTTTTCAACACGGTCAATCGTATCAAAGCTAGGGCGCGTGGGTGGTTTCTCGGCTTGGGAACCGGGAAGAAAATTCATAAGCCGGCGGATCTGGATGAGCGCTTCTACATCATTGTCAAAGGCACCATCGACCACACCCGATTTAACGGCGTGAATTGAAGCGCCCCCTAATTCTTCGTGGGAAACATTTTCGTTTGTGACTGTTTTAACAACATCAGGACCGGTCACATACATGTAGGATGTATCTTTCACCATGAAGATGAAGTCGGTCATAGCCGGCGAATAAACATCTCCCCCTGCACATGGCCCCATAATCACAGAAATCTGCGGGACACAGCCAGATGCCATGACGTTTTCAAGGAAAATATCCGCATAACCAGCCAGAGAATCGACACCTTCTTGAATGCGAGCACCACCGGCATCGAAAATACCGATAACGGGCGCGCCATTACGTGTGGCAGCTTGCTGGACTTTAACGATTTTTTCGGCGTGGGCTTTGGATAGAGAACCACCAAACACTGTAAAATCTTTGGAGAACACATAGACCATGCGCCCATCAATTGTTCCCCAGCCTGTGACAACACCATCTCCAGGAATGCGTTTTTCTTCCATTCCGAAATCATGACAGCGATGCTCTACGAACATGTCCCATTCTTCAAATGAGCCTTCGTCTAATAGTATTTCAATGCGTTCACGGGCTGTGAGCTTGCCTTTTTCGTGTTGCTTATCGATTCTAGCCTGACCGCCGCCCAGTCTAGCTTGCTCACGTTTTTCGGCGAGTCGTTCTAAAATATCGCTGCTCATGAAATGCCCCGTACATATCGTATTTATATTGTTATTCTCTTTAGATAAGAGACAGAAACAACCTATGGCAAGCTTTGAATGATTCCCAAAAGGTCGCATGGCGGTAGGTAAGATCAAAAAAAGCGCTACCTTCTTGAAAGTAGCGCTTTTGTATTCAATCTAAGCTATCATTTTTGTATTAGTCGAAATTGAACCGTTGAACACGGCCATTCTGACCAATCGCACAGACTGTATCGCGATTTCTAAACCCGTTTGGACCATGCACCCTCATGGAGCCAGTGACACGCAAACGACCTTGGCGACCAATATCAACATAAGGTTGGCTGCGATATTGTGCGGAATATGCATTCAAACGATATGCTTGCTGATTGGCTTCTCGTGCACACAGCCCAATAGCGTGATTTTGATCAGAATGACTAATGTTTCGAATGCCGCCATTGCGCGGATAGGAAGGGATGTTCCCTCTACCGTCATTGTGGCCATATTCTTGGCCCCTTGAATTTGGAAACCTCACGCTGGACAATTCAAATATTGCGCGACATCCATCGCGAACCCACATTGTATTCCCGCGAAGTCCCCATTCATCACCCTCATCACAGCTTCCCTTTGATTTACGATCATAAACGCGGGCATCTGCAATGTTGAAATTCACATCAAAATGGCAAACATTTGAGCGGTATCCCGATGATCCACACTCTCTTAAGACTGTGATGGGACGCACATTCCGATCATTTCTATGATTTGATTTCAATGTCTTTTGGACAATCTGAACTTTAAGCCCTTGATCTGCAAAAGCTGCGGGAGCCGCGAAGAGCGTGGACGCTGCTATCGCAGCGACTGACGCCCATTTAGTGATTGATGAAGTATTGCTCATGCATTGAGTGTGCGCTCACCAAGGCAACACACGATGAACATAATTTTCAGAATAAGCAATTTACTGATCTAATAGATCAAACTCACGCGTATGTGATAATCGCCTTAGTTTCAGCGTTTTAACGCCGCAAAAAAGACCCCTAACCCCAATGCTTGATGGCGATTATACGCAACTCTATGCATTGCCTCTTCGTCTTCACCCCATTGTTCTGCTTGGTATATTTCATCTATGCGAGACAAATCAAAGGCTTCTTCAGCCAGCAAACGTCCTTGTTCTACAGCAAGCGACAACACAGCAGACCCAAACAAGCCAAGACCGAAATTTAATCCTGTTAATCGCATATCATCTAAATTGGCTGCATGTTGGCGCGCCGCTTCCAATGATGTTGTTGGCTGAGGACTTGCCATAACGCCTTCAACTGGAAGCAAGAACACATTCAGTTCTTGAGCAGCCCAATCGCGTATCGGTGCCCAGCCTTCTTGCTGACGCTCTCTTAAAACGGTTGGACCTTCTGCAAGATGAGATACAAGATCGGTTTCAGCATAGCGCGCGACCTCATCAGCCATTTCTGAGCGTGCCAAGGGCGTACGGTCGATCGCAACATTTACAAGTCGTGTAATGTGCATTGTGGCGACATCAATAAACTCGACTTGATCAGCCCACTCTCCTGCTACGGCTTCAGCAAGTTCTTCTGTTGGTAAACTAAGAGGCTTCTTAGCTGGTGTTTTAAGTTGCCGACCATCCAACGAAATCGTCCAATTGCCATCACCAAGCTTTTCAATGCCAGCTTGCTTATAGAACTTTTTCATTCTTTGACCTGCGTTTCCAAAGTCACTCATGATGTTACTTTGTCCCCAAACGCATATAGACCTTTGCGAAGACCGGCAAAATCATGATGAACATCATGTGCACCCGCTTCGATCAATTCTTCAGCTTTTCCAAATCCCCATGATACCCCCAATGCATGCACATTTGCGGCGCGTGCCATCTGCATATCAAAAGTGGCATCGCCTATCATGACTGTCTGCTCGGCAAAACAACCCAACTCATCCATGTTCTTTTGAACCATGTGAGGGTGTGGTTTTCCCGGACCGTCATCAGCGCACCAATGCGTATCAAAATACTTTTCTAAATCGTGCATCTGCAAAATATGGCTCAACCCTTGGCGAGATTTACCTGTGGCAACGCCCATCAACCAACCATCGGCCACCATATCTTGAAGGAGTTCAATAGCCCCATCATATAATGGTTCTTTGAGATCTGGATTGCTGCGCAATGCAACAAATCCAGTTTTGTAATCTTCATACACACGCTGAATCGCATTTGGGTCTGCTTCGGGCAACATGTATTCAATAGCTGTCTTCAACGACAAGCCAACGATTTTACGGGTTTCATCAAAATCAGGCGTTCTAAAACCCGATTTTTCAAACGCAAAAACCATAGCAGCCTGAATCATCTCACGACTATCAATCACAGTTCCATCAAGGTCCCATACAGCGAGTTTAAGTGACATGGAGTAGCTCTCTATATAATGCAGAAATCGGCACGTCTTTAGCGACGGCGGCCCATAGGCTGAATAGTATCAAACGGATTTCCAGCTTCATCTTCCGAGAAACCGAAAAAATCAAATGTCTTTTTCATGTGTTCTGGCAAAGGCGCAATCACTTCAACATCGGATCCACGACGACGCGGCATACGCAATGCACGCGCATGAAGGTGTAGTCCTGGAGGAAGACCAGCGGGTGTTTCACGATCACACGTATATTTTGCATCACCTAAAATGGAATTTCCAATTTCAGACATGTGATACCGCAATTGATGCTTACGTCCTGTAGAAGGCTTTAGAGCCACCCAAGAGGCGCGTTGGCCTGCCGTTGATACAACTTTAAAATCTGTAATCGCGAACACCGCACCTTTTTGGCCATGCACACCAGCAGTCATTAGCTCTTTATCCTGCCCAGGCCCATGCGCTTTCATCATCCAACCACGCAATTCGCCTTCATTAGGGTTTGGCACGCCCTTCACTACAGCCCAATAAATTTTATCCAGCTCACGAGAGCGGAAATGCTTGCTCATCTCGGCAGCAGATTGCGCTGTTTTGGCCAAGACTAGCAAACCAGATGTGTCTTTATCCAAACGGTGCACCAGACGCGGTTTATCTTGACCGGGGCGTGTTAGTGCATTGGCCATTCCATCAACGTGGCGCAATGTCTTTGTGCCACCTTGCACAGCAAGCCCCGAAGGTTTGTTTAGCACGTACACATCTTCATCTTCATACAGGATCAGAGATTGAATAAGTTCGGCATCTCTTGGAGAAACATAAACCTCTTCTTCTTTTTGTGGATGTTTCTTGCCCTGATCTGTTGATGGCATTGGCGGCACGCGCACAACCTGCCCCGGCTCTAAGCGTGTGCTAGACTTCGCGCGGCTACCATCCACACGTACTTCGCCCTTGCGAAGCAGCTTTTCGACCTGCCCTTGTGTTAATCCCGGGAAGCGACGCTTCAACCAGCGATCAAGACGTACATCGCCTTCAGTATCGCCCACAGGGATCTGAAGAACTTGTCCTTTATTCCAACTCATATCGCAAAAACCTTTCGGGCGATCATCAATCCAATAAACATGGCGATTACCCCGAGCGCCAAAGTCCCTAAAGCATAACTCGCTGCTTGGAGATATGCTTTTCTCTCTATCATCAACATTGTTTCCAAGCTGAATGTCGAAAAAGTGGTAAAACCACCCATCACACCCGTTGCTAAAAACAGTCGCCAATTATTGCCGCCATCAATTTTAAACGCCAACCATCCCGTCAGCACTCCAAGTAGAAGCGATCCCAATATATTTGCGCTGAATGTGCCCCAAGGCATGCTCGGACCAAACACTCTCAACATAAAACCAGAAAGCGAATAGCGGGCCGTCGCGCCTATAGCGCCGCCTAGAGCAACTAAAACAATGTTCTGCATCCGCGCCTCTTAGCCTGTTTTATCCTTTAACGCCAGTAGGCCATTTTCTAAGGATAAAGCCGTGAGACATTGTTTCATATCATCTGGAACATCCGCGATTATATCTATCTCTCCACCATCAGGGTGTGGTGTCAGCAAACGATAGGCATGCAGCATAAGGCGCGCAGGCTGATAGCTTCCTTCTAAAGCGTCTGTTCCATAATAGGGATCAGCGAGTATGGGCCGTCCAAAATGCTCCAAATGCACACGCAATTGATGCGTGCGCCCTGTTTCGGGTGTTAATAGCAAGAAATGATAATCATTCTGGCTTGATAGGACGAGATAGCGAGTGCGCGCATCTTGTGCGCCCTCACCATCAACGTCACACGGTCGCATCAATGCTAGGTTTGGTTCTTTTTGATAACGCTGCAAATGGGCATCAATGACACCTTCGCTTTTTTCAAAAGCGGGTCCGCGCACGATTGCCAGATAAGATTTATAAGCTTCACGCCGCTCAAAGGTTTGCTGGAAGAATGATGTCGCAGGCTTTGTGCGTGCAGCGATAATCACGCCAGACGTGAGCATATCCAATCTATGCAGCATGCGCGGTCGTTTGCCATTGCGTTTCACATAGACTTGGAGCAATGCGTCAAAAGTGCGATCTGCTGGGCTTCTTGTTTGGCAAGCTAAACCACTGGGCTTGTTGAATGCGAGTATAGAATCGTCTTCACCTAACAGAAGTTCATCCATATAGTCTCTATCCGCATGCGTTACTTGGTAAGGTTTTATTAACTTTTTAGAAAAGTCGCCCTTTTCCCATGGTTTGTCTTCACTATTCTCGTTTTCCATGAAATTACCTCAAGTATTAATGAAAAAAAACATTGTAATCATGCGAATCATTCGTCATTCTATCCGTGGGGCTGTTCTATCAAATGCTTGAGTAAAGGTCACAAGCAAATGGACGAACAGATTAAGAGTAGAGTGTTTTCATTGGTTGAGCCAACGTATCGCGAAAGCGTGCACCAAACCAAACGACTTCTACCAAAACTTAGTCATACCGAAACGCGCAAGCGCGATGAAGCTTGCTTGCGCTCTATTTTGTTTTCATTCGATGAAGCGATTCTTAAGGCACCAAATGTGCTTAAAGATCCTGCCGCATTCGCCCGTCTCGCTGCTGCTCACGGTTTCCCGCTGAGTTGCGCCATCCAGAGGCAACGCAAATATGGCAATATCAATGAAAATGCAATGAGGATGCTAGCCCAGCAAAATTGCTTGGGTCACAAGCTGATACAGCTCTGGAAGCGTATTTCTCCAGAGATTTCCCGTAGAGTAGAAAAAATGAATTCCAATCAAGCCATACCATATGAGCCGTTTTCCCCCGGCATCATGCGGAAAATGAGACAGGCACTTGCACCATTACGCGATCAGCTCGGCTTTGAAATTGTGTGTGATTTGAACTTGCTAGACAATCCCGTCGCTTTTCTAGCAATGTGCCAGCGCATTGGATATAATGGTCCAGGCTGGACCTATGACACGAGCAAACCCAATGATCTCAACAAAGTGGTCGGCCAACGCCTGATCGACACATGGCGTATTATCGTCACAACCTAAATCAACGTTTTGGTTCAGATTGGCGCGCTAACTCGGCGCGTCGTTTGGACCAATGCTGCATTCTATCTCGAATACTTGCTTCCCGCCCCGCACCATCGGGCTGGTAATAAGATTGCCGTTGCATACCGTCTGGAAAATAGTTCTGGCCTGAAAATGACCCTTCCTGATCATGATCATATTTATACCCTTCATTATATCCTAAATCCTTCATCATGGATGTTGGTGCATTTAGGATATGCATTGGCGGCATGAGCGAGCCTGTTTGTGCTGCAGATTTACGGGCTAATTTATATGCTGCATAAACTGCATTTGATTTTGGCGATGTCGTGATGTGAACCAAAGCATGAGCCAGCGCCAATTCACCTTCTGGAGACCCAAGCCGTTCATATGTGCGCGCGGCTTCTCCCGCTATCATCAGAGCTGTCGGATCAGCTAGTCCAACCTCTTCAGAGGCCATACGCACAATGCGGCGCGCAAGATAGAGCGGGTCTTCGCCTCCTTCGAGCATACGGCAAAACCAATAAAGCGCTGCATCGGGATCTGAACCACGCACGGATTTATGCAGAGCCGACGCCATATTGTAATGCTCATCACGATCCTTGTCATAAGCAGGTGCACGTTTTTGCAAAAGTTTGGCTAGTTCATCTGGATTAAGAGGACTGACGCCCCCTAAAGATAAAACCTCTTCAGCGAGATTGAGCAGATAGCGACCGTCTCCATCTGCCATGTCTTTCAAGCTGGCGCGCGCTGCTGTTGATAATGCGAGTTTCTCGCCCGTTTCAGCTTCAACGCGCAAAAGCAGTTTCTCTAACGCTGCATCTTCAAGTCGTTTCAGCACCATGACTTGGCATCTAGACAGCAATGCACCGTTTAGCTCAAAGCTTGGGTTTTCAGTTGTTGCCCCAACAAGTGTAACAATCCCGCGCTCTACAAATGGCAAAAACCCATCTTGCTGGGCTTTATTGAAACGATGTATCTCATCAACAAATAGCAAAGTGCCTTTGCCAATTTGTCGACGCTTTTCAGCACGATCAAAGGCAGCACGCAGATCTTTTACACCAGAAAATATTGCCGATATAGGATCAAATTCCAACCCCGCTCCGGCTGCCAACAATTGCGCTATCGTTGTTTTACCAACACCGGGCGGGCCCCACAGAATCATGCTTGCAAGGCGTTTATTTGCCAGCATCCGACCAATTGGCCCATCCGCCCCGATCAAATGGTCTTGTCCGATTACATCAGATAAGGTCTTTGGTCGCAAGCGATCCGCTAACGGTTGTGGGGCATTATCATCAAGGCCGGCAGCGGAAAACAAATCAGTCATGTGTTTTGTTTACCGCCCCAGCGCGCAAAGCGAAAGCCGTTTTATAATTTACGGCCTACATCCGTATATTTGATGTAATTCTGCGGCCATTTCTTTCGATTGTCACAGCCCAAGTCGAGCCGCGCCCGCCTTGATTTTTCAAGATTTTAAGTAAGTCATCGGATGTTTTTATAACACTTCCATTGACTTCGCGTATCATATCACCCGGACGCAAGCCAAAACGTGATGCAAGTGATCGACGCAATACGCGGTTCACAAGAACACCCGATGCAAAAGGATCGCGCCCTAATTCATCGGCCAAAGCTGGCGACAGGTCTGCAACTTCAGCGCCCGAGAATGGACTTGCATTGCCGTCAATCAAGTTCATTTCAGATTTTGTTGCGCCCGGAGGCGGTGCCAACTTCACTTTTACCGACTTATCTTGACCACTTCGAAGATAAACAAGCGTCGCTTTATCACCCGGAGCGAGCGTTGCGGCTAAAAATTTCAATCCACGCTCATCAAACACTTCGCGGCCATCAATAGATTTCACAAGATCTCCGCGTTTCAATCCTGCTTTTTCCGCTGGACCATCAGGATAAATTTCAGTGACCAAAACGCCCATTGGACGCGCTAAACCCATAGATTTCGCGATATCGGCTGTGACGGCTTGCCCTTTTAAACCCAGCCATGGACGTATAATTTGACCATCATTTACAGCTGCATCAACAACGCGCTTCACCATTTCTGCAGGAATTGCAAAGCCTATCCCATTTGATCCACCAGATCGGGAGAAAATAGCTGTGTTCACGCCCACTAAACGTCCATGGGAATCAACCAATGCGCCCCCAGAATTACCTGGATTAATGGCCGCATCGGTTTGAAGGAAAAATGCGTAATCGGAGACACCAACGTCTGTTCGTGCTTGCGCTGAAATTATACCTGTTGTGACTGTTTGCCCGACTCCGAAAGGATTTCCGATAGCTAACACTAAATCGCCGACTTCAACTTGGCGTGTGTCAGTTATTTCTAGGGTTGGAAGCGCTTCGCCCTCAGTATCAATTTTCAAAACTGCTAGATCCGTGCGCTGATCTGCAATGATAAGTTCAGCTGCAAATTCTCTTCT
Source organism: Hirschia sp. (assembly GCF_058892565.1). Lineage (NCBI taxonomy): Bacteria > Pseudomonadati > Pseudomonadota > Alphaproteobacteria > Hyphomonadales > Hyphomonadaceae > Hirschia > Hirschia sp. The sequence goes on from NZ_JBZXVU010000028.1 coordinate 67,396, forward strand.
ATCGGCGAGCACAACTTTAAACTCATCAGCCCCCTCAATAACGTGGTTATTTGTAACGATAACCCCGTCTGATCCGACAATGACTCCCGATCCAAGTGATGATTCTACGCGTTCGCGTGGCACACCCCCCATTTGATTCCCGAAAAAGCGCTGAAAAAACGGGTCTTGTGAAAAAGGAGAAGCTGTTTGTTTAACGACTTTTGAGGTAAAAACGTTGACGACTGCTGGCGCAGCTTGCTTCACCAAAGGAGAAAAAGACATGGTTACTTCCTGCTGGGAAGTCGGCACCACTCTTTCTACCGTTTGAACGGGAGCTTCTTGTGCGGAACAAGCAGTCACGGCGAGTAATGAAACGCTCAGAAACG
>NZ_JBZXVU010000029.1:0-40707 GCF_058892565.1 Hirschia sp.
GCGGCTATGGGAGCGCTGACACCTGAATCTCTTGGTGTTAATCTTTCCTTATAACTCTAAGACTTAATGCATATCTAACGAACAACGTCCTTTCTTAGAAAGGCGTTGTTAACTACATTTTGCCTAATGTTTAGGTGATTCTAGTGCTTCTGAATGTATGAAGCCGAAAGTTATGTATTAGAGGCGCGTCATGTCAGCTGAAGAAGCCGCATCAGAACCAACCATGGAAGAAATTCTTGCTTCCATCCGCAAGATCATTTCTGAAGATGACGAACCAGCTCCAACTGAAGCTGATGCGAGTGCTGCTGATGTGCTCGATCTCTCAGATGCTGAGCAGATTGACGATGATCCAGTTGATCTAGATTTAACTGAACCTGAAGAAGAATTCGACATGGCAGCGGCCATGGAAGAAATGGCAGAAGACGTTGAACCGCAAAGTGATGTTGTGGTTGTTGATGCTGATGAATGGGCTGAAGATGAACCCGAAGTCGATATGGCGGATTGGGGAATCGAAGAAGAGCCAGAGCCTGAGCCTGTTGCTGAACCAGTAGCGGCTGCACCAGAACCTGCGCCAAAGCCTGCACCAGCTCCTGAACCAGAATCCGAAGGTTTGGTTGCAGCCGCAACAGCGGATGCGACAGCAGGTCAGTTGGGCAAGTTGATGGGCTCCATGATGCTATCCCAAGGCACAACGATTGAAGACTTGGTGCGTGAAATGCTAAAACCCATGCTTAAAGAATGGCTAGATGGGAATCTGCCGCAGCTTGTTGAGCAGGAAGTCCAAAAAGAGCTTCAACGTATTTCTCGTATGGCGAGATAGACGCGAGTATCTCCAAGATATTCAAAAAAAAATCAATGATCATAAGAGTACAGCCTCAAACTGTGCTCTTTTTTCGTTGCGGCGTGTGATAATTATTGTATCAACACCTCATGCTTGACTCACATTTCGACCATAGTGTCTCCGAACCGAAAATTTATGATAGCTGGGAAAAATCCGGCGCATTCAAACCCAAAATGGAAACGGAGGGTGCAGCTGATGCTTATTCCATCGTTATCCCGCCGCCCAATGTCACGGGTGTGCTGCACATGGGGCATGCGTTAAACAACACATTGCAGGATTTGTTGTGTCGTTATCAACGTATGCAAGGCAAGGATGTTTTATGGCAACCGGGGACTGACCATGCCGGTATTGCGACGCAGATGGTTGTTGAGCGCCAATTGGCTGCTGAAGGCAATCAAAGCGCGGCGAGCCTTGGGCGTGACAAATTCATTGAACGTGTGTGGGAATGGAAAGAAAAGTCCGGCGGACAAATCATCAATCAGCTTAAGCGTCTTGGTGCCAGCTGTGATTGGTCACGCGAACGTTTTACGCTTGATGAAGGTCTGTCCAAAGCAGTTACTAAAGTTTTCGTTGAGCTACACCAGCAAGGGCTGATCTACCGTGACAAGCGTCTGGTCAACTGGGACCCGCATTTCCAATCTGCGATTTCTGACCTTGAAGTGGATAATGTGGAAGTTGATGGCCACATGTGGCATTTCAAATATCCATTGCAGGGCGGTGAGACATATACTTACGTTGAAAAAGACGAGGACGGTAATGTCACGCTGGAAGAAGAGCGCGATTATATTTCTATCGCGACGACACGTCCTGAAACCATGCTGGGTGATGGAGCAGTCGCCGTTCACCCAAGCGATGAGCGCTATAAGCCTATCGTGGGTAAATTGTGTGAGATACCTGTTGGCCCTAAGGGTGATCGCCGTTTGATCCCGATCATTACAGACCTATACCCTGATCCAGAATTTGGGTCTGGTGCGGTGAAGATTACCGGTGCGCATGACGCCAACGACTATGGCGTTGCCCAGCGTAATAATATTCCAATGTATCGCCTTATGGATGTGAAAGCGTCCATGCGTGATGATGGTGAGCCTTATGCAGTATCGGCTGCAAAAGCGCGTGAAATCTTGGCATCTGGAGAGTTTACGTCTTCAGAAATTGACGCGATTAATTTGGTGCCGGATGAGTATCGCGGCCTTGATCGTTTTGAAGCGCGTAAAAAAGTTGTGCAAGCGATCACAGATGAAGGGCTTGCGGTGATGACCACTGCGACCCGTAAGACCAAGGATGAAGACGGTAACAAAATAGAAGTTACCGAAACTGTCCCTTACGTTGAAAATAAAAAAATCATGCAACCATTTGGTGACCGTTCAGGCGTGGTGATTGAGCCCATGCTGACGGATCAATGGTATGTGGATGCAGCTAAACTTGCTGGTCCTGCTGTGGATGCAGTGAAAGAGGGCAAAACACGCTTTGTGCCCGAAAATTGGTCTAAAACATATTATAACTGGATGGATGAGATTGAGCCTTGGTGTATCTCACGTCAGCTCTGGTGGGGACACCGTATACCGGCATGGTATGGGCCAAATATTCCCAAAGGTGGGATCCTCGAAACTGGAGCTGACTTTAGTGGAGAGGATATTCCTTTTGTTGCATCAAGTGAAGCAGATGCCATAAAGGCGGTCGCTGCTTATTATGATGTACCTGAAAGCAAAGTGGTGGTTCGAGACGATTCGAGTTCAAAACTACGTATTGTTGATTTTGGAATAAGTGCGGCCTTAGAAAATGGAGGTGGCAAAGTAGATAGTGTTACCATCCAACGAGACAAAGACGTACTCGACACATGGTTCTCGTCTGCGCTTTGGCCATTCTCGACTATGGGCTGGCCGGACAAGACGCCTGAATTGGATAAATTCTACCCAACTGCCACGCTGGTAACAGGCTTTGATATTATCTTCTTCTGGGTGGCCCGCATGATGATGCAGGGTATCCATTTCATGAAAGAAGTGCCGTTTAAGGATGTTTATATCCACGCGCTTGTTTTGGATGAAGACGGTAAGAAAATGTCTAAATCCATCGGGAATGTGATCGATCCGATCGATATTATCGATGGCTGTGATTTTGATACATTGATCGCCAAGCGCGTGAAAGACATCAAAAAAACGGGTAATGAGAAAAAAGACAAAGCCGCTGAAAAAGCCATTACCAACAAAACCAAACAGCAATTTCCAGATGGTATTCCCGCGTGTGGTACGGATGCGCTTCGCTTCACTCTAGCATCCCAAGCGGCACAAGGGCGTGATATTCGTCTCTCGATTGATCGTGTAGTGGGCTATCGTAACTTTGGAACTAAGCTTTGGAATGCGGCGCGTTTTTGTGAAATGAACGAATGCGCTTTGTGGGAACAACATGAGTTTGATCCGCTAAAAGTTGAGCATACGCTAAATAAATGGATCGTGTCTGAAGTTGCCAAAGCAACGGCAGATATCACGAAAAACATTGATGAATATCGTTTCAACGATGCTGCCTCAGCTGCTTATAAATTCACATGGCATGTCTTCTGTGACTGGTATTTGGAGCTGATGAAACCATTGCTTAATGGCGATGATGAAACAGCAAAAGCAGAGACGCGTAAAACAGCTGCGTGGACACTGAATCAGATTATTCACTTGCTTCACCCATTCATGCCATTCATTACTGAAGCGTTGTGGGCGGACCAAGCAGAGTTTCGTGCAGATAAAACGGCACTTCTTTGCAACCAAGCATGGCCTTCCTTTGGTCCTGAAGCGGCATCAATGGAAGCTGAGGCTGAGATTGACTGGGTGATTAACACAATCACAGATATTCGCTCTGCGCGTGCTGATCTTAATATACCAGCAGGTGCCAAACTGCCTGTGAGTGTATTGAATGCAAATGACCTCACTAAGCAAAGAGTGAGAGACTATAAAGGCATTATCGAACGCCTTGCGCGTTTGGAAGATCTGAACGTTTCCAAGAATGCACCAAGTGGCACTGTGTCAATTGTTGTTGAAGAGGCAACTTTCGCGCTTGAAGTGTCTGATGTCATTGATCTAGGCGCAGAGAAAGAGCGTCTGGACCGTGAAATCGGCAAGCTGAATGCGGAAATGGAAATCATTGATAAGCAGCTTTCTAATGAGAATTTCGTGTCGCGTGCGCCTGCGCATGTTGTGGCCGAGAAACAGGATCGACGTTCTGAATTGACGCAGTCTATCGAAAAACTCAAAGAAGCATTTGCGACACTGGAAGCAATCTTCAAATAGGGCGCTGATATGCTGAATCTTTCTCGTCGGGTATTGTTGGTCAGCTGTGGATTTGTCTTTTCATGCTTTGCTCTGCCATCTTGTGCGCAAACAGGCGATAAGGTTCAAACCAGCGGCCTCCACACCACAATGGAATTTGCTGAGGCTCAAGAATGGACATTGGTAATTCACGGCGGAGCTGGTGTGATTGAACGCAAGCATATGACGGCAGAAAGAGAGCTTGCCTATCATAAAGGATTAGAAGAGGCTTTGCTTGCTGGCCAAACGGTTCTTGCTAATGGTGGTGAAGCACTTGATGCTGTGGAAGCAGCGGTGATTTTACTAGAAGATAATCCAGCTTTTAATGCAGGACATGGCGCTGTTTTGACGGCTGCTGGTGATCATGAATTAGATGCATCCATTATGGATGGCCGCAACACCAATGCGGGGGCAGTTGCTGGCGTGAAAACCGTCAAAAACCCAGTGCTTGCGGCGCGTGCTGTGATGGAAAAATCCGAGCATGTAATGTTTGCAGGTGAGGCTGCCTCTGAATTTGCGCACAGTCATGGCGTTGAGCGTGTTGAAAATACCTATTTCACAACAGAGGCGCGTAAAGCTGCGCTTGAGCGTGTGTTAAAAACGCGTGCTGAGAAGGCTGATAAGCGCGGCACAGTCGGTGCTGTGGCGATTGATGTGCGCGGCAATATAGCAGCCGCAACTTCAACAGGCGGCATGACAGCCAAAGCACCTGGCCGCGTTGGGGATGCCCCCATTGTGGGCGCGGGTGTGTATGCGGACAATAATGGATGCGGTGTCTCTGCGACGGGACATGGTGAGTATTTCATTCGAACAGCCGTTGCTAAGACCGTTTGTTCAAGGATTGAATTGCTGGATGAGTCCCCTGAAGATGCTGGTAAGGTGGCGCTTGATAAAGTGGCTGACCTTGGCGGTGATGGCGGCGTGATCGTTATTTCAAAAACTGGGGCTTCTGCGTTTGTATTCAACACGCCGGGAATGTTTCGCGGTATTGTGACAGCTGATGGAACAATTGAAACACGCATTTATGGGGATGCGCCTTAATCTGGATGGATTATTGAGGCTTTAGCCAAACTGTGCAGAATGAGAATTACTGGAAGGGGATTTCATGACAGATCATTCTGAAACAGATGTCGAAGCTGCGTTTAAAACGCTGCCGCCTGAGTTTGATGCATTCAAACAAGTCTATCGTGATGAGATATTACCTTCCTTGCAAGCACGCGAAGGTGACAGAATAGCCGCCGCCGAAAAAGCACACACATATACAAGGCTAGGTGTCGCTATAGGCGGAGCAATTGCTTTAATTGGTCTTGCTTTGACGCGTTCGCCTTTTGCTATGTTTCTTGGTGGAATAGCCGGAATGGGATTGTTTTCATATGGGCGCCATGGTCTCAATGACTTAAAACGTGAAGCCAAATTGCTCATCGTTGAAACTGCTGCAAATGGATTTGATCTGCAATATAATCCCGAGCCAGCTTCTCCTCTTGTGCTTAGTCGTTTTCGTAATCTTGGATTGATCCCGAGTTGGGATAGGGAAAGTTTTGAAGACCAGCTTTTAGGAACACGCGGCAGTACGAATTTTGAATTTTTTGAAGCCCACCTAGAAGATAAACGCACGCGATCAGATGGAAAAGGGCGCACGCGAACTGAATGGGTCACGGTTTTTAAAGGCCAATGTTTGGTGATGAATTTTCACAAGCCATTCAATGGACTGACAAAAGTGTTTCGTGATTTGGGTGTTCTCAATGTTTTCAATAAAATCGGGAATAAATTATCCGGCCACAATTTGGAACGTGTGCGTTTAGAAGATCCCAAATTTGAAAAAGCATTTGAAGTTTTCTCTAATGATCAGATTGAATCTCGCTTTCTGCTGACGCCAGATTTTATGGAGAGGCTGCTCGAACTTGAGCGCATTTTCCAAGGCGGCAAATTGCGCTGTGCATTTTCGGGCGGTGAGTTATTTGTGTGTGTAGAAGGCGGTGATTTATTCGAACCGGGCTCTATGTTTACTCCGCTCGATAATCCTGATCGCATACGCGAGTTGATGGAAGATTTTGTCGCGGTTTTCCAATTGATTGATAGTGTGTCAGATCGTGCAGGACGTGCGCCTGCAGCCAAGCCTGATGAAGACAATACCCAGTCGGATGGGGGTGAAAACGGTCCATGGACTTAAATATATCTGTGCTAAAACAATAATTTAAAAGAATTTAATGTTGGGTGATCGGCATGTTTTCGCCCAGAAGTGGCCACATCACCTCGATAACTTCATTTCATATTCAGGTGAGACTTTATAAGTTTAGCCTAGAGAAATACAATTTTGAACGGAGATATATATGACTTTTCAATTGCGCAACGCATCTAAATTTTTCATCGTCAGTGTCTCTGCTCTTGCACTTGCTGGAACTGCTCATGCTGGATCATGTTCGTCCATGCAAAAAGAATTAGTCAATGTTGGTAATGAGATTGTCGGCATGCAAGCTGACCGTGAAGAGATTGTCGCAACGTTTGAATTGCACAATAATGAACGCGCCGCAGCCAAGGCTGAATTGGCCAATCTTGAGACTGGTGTCATAAAGATGACGAAAGACGAAAAAGCCGGATATGAAGCAAGTGTAGAAGAGCATCACGCTCAAGCTGAAGAGGCAAAAAGCAAACTTGAATTGATGAATGTGTCGTTGATGGAAAAAGCTGAAGCTTACAATGAAAAGACAACAGCATTTAACACCAAATGCATTGGCTAAATTAGAAAATTACTAGATTTATCAATCACTCGCTGAGCTATATGTTTGGCGAGTTTTTTGTGAAAAAGGATATAGTCAGAGATGAAAAGAGCAGGCGTTATGAGACGAAATAAACATCTTTCAATGCTGAGTGCATTTTGCGCTTGTTTCGCTTTGACTGCGTGTGTGACGTCATCTGTTACAGCTGAGCCTAAAGTGGCGGAAGCTAAAATCTCTTACGGAAAGTCGCTAGAAAAATATGCATATCCGTTTGAAGTACAAACATTTCAATTCTCGTCTCAAGGCCAGAGCCTTGAAATGGCGTATATGTATTTGCCTGCAACCGAGAATTCAAAAGGCATTATCACGCTATTGCATGGGAAAAACTTTAATGGCGCTTACTGGCAACAAACGGCGGCATATCTGCATGGATTAGGCTATGGTGTTTTAATGCCGGATCAGATTGGGTTTGGAAAATCGTCTAAACCCACAGATTACCAATATAGTTTTCCAGCATTGGCGAATAATACAAAGGCGCTGTTAGATCATTTAGATATTCAATCATCTCACATTATTGGTCATTCCATGGGAGGGATGTTGGCGTCTCGATTTGCTTTGCAATACCCTGAGGCTACTGAGAAATTGACGCTGGTAAATCCTATCGGATTAGAAAATTACTTGCACTATGTCGAATATAAAGACGTTGATTTTTTCTATCAAAATGAGCTTGGTCAAAAGCCAGAGAAAATTGCCGCTTATCAGCAGAAAAACTATTACGATGGTGCTTGGAATGAGGAATATGAAGCCCTCACCATTCCGCTTGTCGGTTGGGTGAATGGTCCAGATTGGTCGCTATTAGCGCAGGTGAGCGCACGCACATATGATATGATTTTTAGCGGTCCGGTGATTGAAGAATTTGATGATTTCAAAATGCCCGTCACTTTAATTTTGGGTACGCGTGATCGCACAGGCCCAGGGCGCAATTGGAAAAAATCCGACGTTGATTATGAATTAGGACGGTATGATCAATTGGGCGATCAAGTTAAAGCGCGCAATCCAAGCATTCATTTGATTGAATTAGATGATCTTGGTCACCTTCCACATATTGAAGATTTTGATCGCTTCCAAAAAGCTTTAAATCAAACATTTTAATTGTGTGAGGTTATATCATCTAGCAGCGCAAAATGATTAATCGTGTGCTTGATCACCAGCTTGCGATTTCCAGATTGCACCGATGAATATCGCTTTGGCGAATGGCAAAACCATCAAACACGAGGCAAGTGCACTGATCATAAGTGCGGGAAACAGAAACCACATAGGTATCTCATATCGCGTCACAAGAACCAGAATAGGTGACCAGATATGCCCAACGATCAAGATGGTCAGCCATGCTGGGCCATCATCTGCGCGCACCGCGCCTAAGTGAGCGCTGCAATTGTCGCAATGCTCAACTTGTTTGATGTATTTGGTCCACAATTTTCCTTGCCCGCAATTGGGGCAACAACCCTTTATTGTACGCTTGATAGCTTGCCACATCGTATCTGGGCTGTTTGTGACATCAATGGGTTCAGGCAGGGCCGTCATAGCTCGAATTCACCTATAATTGGCACATGGTCAGATGGTTTAGTCATGCCGCGCGCATCTTTATAAATGGATATTGATTTCAATTTATCAGCAGCTTGCGGACTGCAAAGCAAATGGTCAATTCTGATGCCATTGTCTTTTTGCCAAGCACCGGCCTGATAATCCCAGAATGTATATTGGTGGCCGCGATTATCACGTGCGGCAAAGCCTTCAGTATATCCCATCCATTGAAGTTCACGAAACTTGCCGCGCGTTTCAGGCTGGGCAAGCGCATCATCTACCCATGCGGCAGGATCGTAACAATCCTCATCACGAGGAATGCAATTGTAATCTCCAGCCAAAACGACCGCTTCTTCATAGGAGAGCAATTCTTTTGCGCGTGCATTCAGGCGGTCCATCCAAGCGAGTTTGTAGTCAAACTTAGGGCCGGGGAAGGGGTTGCCATTAGGCAGGTATATGGAGGCCACACGCACAGGCGTTTCGCCCATAATAAGAGCTTCTATATAGCGAGCTTGATCATCTTCATCATCCCCCGGCAGTCCAATTTGAACATCTTCTATCGGGTGTTTGGAGAGGATCGCCACGCCATTATAGCTTTTTTGACCATGGGTAATGATGTTATATCCCATGTCCTCAATTTCGAGGCGCGGGAAATTGTCATCAATACATTTAATTTCCTGAAAGCACACAACATCAAGCTCAAGGTTTTTCAAAACCTCAAGCACGGTCGGTAAGCGTGCATTCACCGAGTTTACATTCCAAGACGCAATTTTCATAACATCTTTGGTAGCAGTCCTTATTGAGTCGGTCGATTCAGAAAATGAGCTCTATTTGAAAAGATCGCGAAGCTTTTTCTTCGCTTCTTCTTCTAATTGCTCTTCTATGGACTTTTCCTCTTCATCAACCTCTTCTTCAGGTCCAACTGTTTCAGTCGAGCTGGTTGCTGAATCTGCTGTTGCAGTCGGAGAAGGTGTTGCTGTCGGAGTCGGTGTAGCCGCTGGCTTCTTAATGCCCAACGCATTTCCAAGCGCATTGCCAATGGCTTCTTTGCGAGCATCATCTGCTTCTTTGCCGCTGCCTAGAATATTGCCTGTATTACCACCGAGAGCTTTATCTAGTCCCAATTCCTTTTGAATAAGGTTTTGCGCTTCATTTTTGAGCTGTTGAGTCAGTTGTTCCTTTAACCAGTCTTGATCCAGACCAACTGACAATTTATTCCAACTACCGGATATTTTAATGGGCGGTGCAAATCCGTTTATCCCGAGTGATTTATCACCTGATTTTGGGAACATGCTCAATGAAAGTGTACGGTTTCCAAGGTCGAGTTGACCTTGGCCTGGGATTTCCAAACCAGGCGTTACAAAGTTGAAAGCGTTGGTTGAAGCCACACCTTTATTAATATTGAAATCAGCTGCAAACTCTGTGAAATCTGTTTCTTGTTCTTCAGATAACGCGCTTGGGATTGTGCCTGTATTTAGAAACTCTGTGGCTGACCGCATGAGCTGAGCCGCATTCAGTCCCTTTATGGCACCATCATCAAACTTGAATGCACCCGCACCTGAGAGTGAACTCATAATGCTGGACATTGAAGCGCCAGTTCCATTTATCGAAATGTTGAAACCACCAACACCTTCAACTTTGTCAAAATCAGCGACAGCACCAAGAAACGGGGCTGCGTTCAATGCGTTCAAACTCGCAATCATCTCAACTTTTGGTGTTGCTGCTGATGCGTCTGCAACGATTTTGGCAGAACCTTTACCGCCATATAGGGATGTTTCTGTGAGGTCGGCGACAAGCTTACCATTGATGATTGTGGTATTAAGCAAAGTCTTGCCAATATCTATGCCTTGGAATTTCAGACCTTCGGCCTCAATTTTAAGATCAACATCAACGGATTTTAGAGGAGATAGGTCAAGAGGAATGTCTTGCCACCCATCCGTTTTGTTTGTGGATTTAGGCTTTTCGGTTGCGCCAGAGGCTGCCGCATAATTTGTGGCATTAATTGTGTTGGTTTTCAAATTACCTGTCAGCTTTGGTTTAGCGCCTGAGAGGTTAAGCAGCATGTTTCCCGTGCCGACGATATCATCAAATTTGAGTGTTGCGTTTGAAAGCGACACGGATTCGAGCGAGCCTTGTGTCTGACCGTCTAAAGAAAAGCTGCGATAAATATCACCTTCTGGCAGCACAACATCAGCAGTTTGGGCAAGGGCTCTTAGGTTAGGGGCGTTGAAATCAAGGTCACCTTTGAACGCAATTTTCTCACCAACATTGGCACCGCCTGTAAAATCAATTTTCAGCAAATCACTAGTGTGTTTTAAGATGACATCGCTAAGAATGAGTGCACCAACTTGACCGTCGACTTTGGCTTTTACATTGGCTTTGCCCAGCGCTTTAGCTCCGGGTATTTCGATTTTCATGAAATCAGCGAAGGCTTGAAGGTCGGGAACTTCGGCGTTGGCCGTTAAATCAAGTCCGATCACATCACCAAGAACGATATTTCCATTAAAGCCTGTTGTTGCAAGGTCTGTTTTTAGATCAGCATTCACGGGTGTGGAGACACCCTCTAAAAGCTTTTGTAAATTTTCAACATCAGCGTTCAACTCGAACGGCAATTCATCGAGAATACCATCACCATCCACACCCAATGGGCCGTTTATTTCTGGCAGCTTGATAAGGATATTCAAGTTAGTGAGTGTATGTGTTTGTCCTGCCTGTCTGTCATCATAAGACAAATCACCATTGACGAGGCGGACATCACCAAGGCGAGCTTGCACAGCGTCTGGATTGGTTGGAGTCTCATCTTCTGGAGTAGGTGAGCCAGTTGATGTTGACGAGAAAGTCCAGTTGTTTTCGCCATTTTCCAATTTCACAAGTGAAAGTTTCGGGTCAACCAGTATAAACTCGTCGATCTCCACTTTCTGCGATAGCAATGGAAGGATTTTAACCGCAGCGCGCAGCTCTGTCATTGATGCAAAATCACTATCTCCAAACCCTTCAGGGTTGGCGATCACTGTTTGACCGGCAGACGCGGTGATTTTAGGGAAAAGTCTAAGTTTGATATCTCCGTTAATGGTGACATCACGTCCTAGCGCAGACTCGGCGACTGTTTCTATTTTGTCTTTATAGGCGGAAGAAGGAATGAAATGAACGGCAGCAACGAGACCACCAATAAGAACCGCAAAAATGGCAAGAATAATAAGAATAAAGCGGATCATAAAATAAGACCTTCTTGAACATAGGGTGTGCTACCCTTAGTAAGCAAAAACTATGGCATGTTAATGTCTACGCCACTGATTAACATGTATCTTAGATTTACCCAAAAAAAACCCTTTAAATAACTGTATAATTGTATTTTCTTTTGCAGAGACCTCACTATTTTAATTAAATCCATTTAATTTTTATTGAGCTATATGCGCTAGAAAGGGCTTAAGTCAGATTATGTCTGATCGTTGAAATATATCTTCTGTGACATAAATTGGGGCTGTTTCGTCAATAAATGGGCGTATTCCAAGTTCAGTAGACTGATCTGTATAAAAGACATAATGGTTGGCGTGGTTTTTGCTCTATGATTATCAACCATAACTCTTTGTTTGAGTTCGGGATTGAATGAGTAATTGAAGTTTAAGGAGCTTAGACGCAGGTCGATGCCAAATTGGGAAGATTTAAATGACTGGTTTTTAGAACGCCGACGCGATGCCGTTGCGCGATCCTATCAGTTATGGAGACGTGTCTTTTCCGATAAAAAATTGGCTAAAAAAGACCCAAATAGTCTATCCACTGAAGAAGCTCTAAATATTCCATTGCGTGAAACACGAGTACCTGAAGGTACGCGCGTCTATGCAGTTGGAGATATTCATGGACGCGCCGATTTGCTCAAGAAACTCATGGAAAAAATCCGTGAGGATGTCGCTCAAAGCAATGATCCAGAAACACGCAATGCGATTGTCTTTCTTGGTGATTATGTGGATAGGGGCTTTCAGTCCAAACAAGTTATAGATTTGCTTGTGAGTGAAGAATATTCTGAATTTGATCTGCGTTTCCTGCGCGGAAATCACGAAGAAACCTTCCTCGATTTTCTGTCTAATTCCGGTATCGGAGAAAGATGGGCTCAATATGGAGGGGTTGAAACGCTCGTTTCTTATAATGTCCAACCTCCACGCGGACGCGATAATTTTGATGGATGGGCGAAAGCGCGTCAGGATCTTATCGACAATATGCCTCTCAACCACCGCAGCTTCTTAGAGAGTTTAGAGGTGTGTCTCGTCTTGGGAGATTATGTCTTTGTTCACGCTGGTCTGCGTCCCGGGAAAAAACTGGAAGAGCAGTCAGAAAAAGATCTGATGTGGATACGTGATGATTTTCTCTATCACAAAGAGGCATTTGATAAGGTCGTGGTGCACGGGCACACGCCTATTAATGCACCGCATCGTGATTTTCGTCGTATCAGCATTGATACGGGTGCCTACATGACCAGCAAGCTAACAGCCGTGCGATTGTTTGAAGATCAAGTCGATTTTATCGTTACCTAAACGTCTCCACTGCCTTTTGAGCTTTCCCTAAATTTACTTTGGTATTGTGAAATATCGCGTCGGCGTTATCATTGTTGATGATAATGCATGTGCATGTGATTCATAATCCATGTGCGAACATGCCTTATCAAAGGCATTAAAGGGCGCTGGAATATATTATGGATAAGAAATTCGATCTAAATCTTCTCAATACATTCGATGCTTTGTGGCGAGAGAGAAATGTCACGCGAGCAGCGCGCCGTTTAAATGTGACCCAACCTGCCGTTTCAAATGCACTTTCCCGATTGCGTGAAACTTTCGGCGATGAATTATTCATTCGCACGCCTTCTGGTGTTGACCCAACAGAACGCTGTTCTGAAATCGCCATTGATGTGCGCGAAGCCCTTCGCCATGTTGAGCGGACATTGGCGTCACATGATAGTTTTGATCCAACAGTGTCCGAGCGCACTTTCCGTATCGGGGCGATGGACTATTTTGATCATGTCGTCTTGCCACCTCTTATGGAAGACTTGCGTAAAAAAGCACCCCGCGTTGATTTGAGAATCTCTCCGGTAAAATTGGGCGAGACCTATGATGCACTGGATTCTGGTGATCTCGACTTTTTGTTCTTCAGCGGCACCGAGCCACCAAAACGCATCAATTTTTCACCCATGCTAGAAGAGAAGTTTGTGCTGATCATGCGTGCCAACCATCCTAAAATGTGTCAGGAAATGACGTTGGATGCCTATGCTGATCTCACGCATATTGTCTTCTCAACACGTGGAGATAGTCATACACGCATTGATGATTTGCTGGCAGAAAATGGCCTACGCCGCAGAGTGGCGCTAACGTCTTCTCATCACACATCTATCGCAGAAACAGTGAGAGATACTGATATGGTGGCATTATCGCCATCGCGCCTTGCACATCGCTATGTGCATCGCGGTGGGTTGATAGCTGTTCAGCCACCTGTTGAGTTTCCACACTTTCATTTGCGCCTGTATTGGAGTCGTCGCTTGAATTCAGACCCGGGTGCCATGTGGTTGCGTAATATTTTGGGTGATGTGTGTAAAAATAGTCCTGTTTATGTGCCGCCGACAAAAGATGATATTTGCGCGATACCAGCGGCTCAATAAATGCCGCTTTGCAGCTCTAATAATTTAGAGCTGCAAATGCAGTTTCAAGATCGGCCTTAAGATCATTGGTATCCTCAAGCCCGATGGCGAGCCGAATAAGCGGGCCTTCAAATTGGCTTTGTTTATTCCCTCTATAGGACAATTGCGGGTTACAATTGACAACAAGGCTTTCAAATCCACCATAGGAAAAACCTAGCCCAAATATTTCAAATGCATTTAGGAAATTAATGACATCCTGCTGCGAGCAAGGCTTAAGTTCAAATGCAAATAGACCGGCTGAACCAGTGAAATCCCGTTTCCATATGGCATGGAAAGGATTTTCGGGAAGCGCTGGATGAAGGACAGCTTTCACTTCATCGCGGGTTTGGAGCCATGTTGCAATTTCCAATCCGGCGGCTTCATGCACTTTTAACCGCGTGGTCATTGTCCGCAGTCCGCGAAGCACGATATTTGCGTCCTCAGGAGAAGTGCAAAGACCAAGGTCTGCGGAAGCTTCTTGCAGTTTGGTCGCTATCTTTGCATCATTCATCAAAATAGCACCAGATAGCGAATCCGAATGTCCACCAGCGTATTTTGTCGTCGCCAGAATTGAGATATCGACGCCAAGATCGAGCGGGCGAAGATAAACACCAGATCCCCAGCAATTATCCAATGCTGTTGCGACACCACGCGCTTTAGCCGCTGCAACAATCGCGCGAATATCGGGTAGTTCAAATGTCAGAGAGCCGGGGCTTTCTATCATAATCAGCCGCGTATTATCTTGGATAAGGTCGGCAATACCAGCGCCGATAAGTGGGTCATAATATGTGACGCTGCCGCCAGTGCGTTTTAACGAGCGATTACAATAGCGCCGTGTCGGGCTGTAAACATTATCTGGAACCAGAATATGCTCACCTGCACCCACAAGTGCAAAAATAGGAAGCGTACAAGCAAGAAGACCTGACTCGGTCAGCAAACAATGCTCGGCATCTTCTAGCGCGCACAAAGCGTTTTTAAGCTCATCATGAACTTGCATACCGCCAATCCCATATGTGCGGATATTGTCCGCATACAGGTCTTCGGCTTTTTCGATGATGATGGTTGAAGCGCGGTGAATTGGTGGGCTAACTGCCCCCAATTGCTTGGCTGGATCACGGCCACTATGAATCATACGGGTAGATAAGGCGTGGTCTTTATTCTTACTCATGAAACCTAGCTTTCCAGATCAGCTTTTGTGTGGACTGGGCAGTATTCTGTTCCGCCCCACTCGGACCATGAACCGTCATAAACAGCGACTTCTTCTCGTCCGATAACCGCAAGACCAAGTGCTAGAATTGATGCTGTAACACCTGACCCGCAAGTTGTGACGATGGGCTGATTCAAGTCCAAACCAATTTCAGTTAGGACATCAATTATGGTTTCGCTATCCTGAAAATGACCATCATCGCGCAGCAATGCTGAATGCGGTAAATTGAAAGCGCCGGGCATATGCCCAGATTTTAAACCGGCGCGAGGCTCAGCTGCTTCGCCAAGAAAACGCGCTGAATTGCGGGCATCAATGATTTGCTTGTTTTGTTTCGTCACATGGGCGCGCATCTCTTCAAGATTTGCGACGAGGGAAGCGTTTAAGTTTGCTTGATACACACCTGAATGCGGTTTGCGTATAGGGCCTGTTTCAAAGCCGCCATTCACGTCTTTCCATGCTTGCAAACCACCATTAAGGACAGCGACATTTGTGTGTCCCATAACTCGAAAGGTCCACCATACACGCGCTGAGGCGATCCAATTATTTTGGTCATACACAACAATCGCATCATCATTGGAAATGCCAAGCGCAGACATCTCGGCACTAAAATGGATGGGATTGGGCAACATATGGGGCAGGTCACTGCTTCCATCTGCGATTTCATCCAGTGAGAAAAACACAGCATCAGGAATATGGCAGTCTTCAAATAATTGCTCACCCGATTTTTCAGGATTCAGGAATGGAAGCATATATGTTGCATCCACTATTTTAAGGCCTTTACGCCCCCAGTTGGTTTTGAGCCATTGGGCAGATACGAGCGGTGAGTCAAAGTGTATTTCGGTCATTGTAAAATCCCTTAGAAATCCACTCTACATCCAAGGTGGGGTTGGTAGGCCTTTTTCTTTCAAAAACACAGGATTGTACATTTTTGACTGATAGCGATTCCCATAATCACATAGCATTGTCACAATGGTTTTTCCTGGTCCCATGCTTTTTGCCAGTTCAATAGCACCGGCTATATTGATACCTGCAGAGCCACCCAGACACATGCCTTCATTTATCGTAAGATCATAAAGAATTTCCAGCGCCACTTCATCCGTGATGCGAAAAGCGTCATCAAGCTCAAGGCCTTCTAGGTTTGCCGTGATCCGCCCTTGGCCAATACCTTCAGTAATGGATGTGCCTTCAGATTTGAGTTCACCGTTTTTATAGTAACCATAAAGGGCTGCACCACCTGGATCAGCTAGGGCACATTGGATGTCTTTATTGCGATCCTTTAAGGCCATAGCGACACCGGCAATTGTTCCACCAGAACCGGCTGCACAAATAAATCCGTCAACTTGACCTTCAGTCTGTTGCCAGATTTCAGGGCCGGTAGTGTCTATGTGAGCTTGGCGGTTAGCGATATTATCAAATTGGTTGGCCCAGATGACGCTCTTGTCAGATTTGCTCGCTTCTTCTTCAGCAAGTCGACGAGAATAGTGAATATAGTTGTTTGGATTTTTGTAGGGCACCGCATCCACTTCAACCAATTGAGCACCAAGGAGGCGGATAGCATCCTTTTTTTCTTGACTTTGTGTGCGTGGCATTACAATTTTTGTTTTATAACCCAATGCGTTAGCGACAAGAGTTAAACCAATACCTGTATTTCCCGCTGTGCCTTCAATAATGGTCCCGCCTGGCTTAAGAGATCCATCTGCTTCGGCTGCACGGATAATTGAAAGTGCTGCACGATCTTTCACGGACTGGCCCGGATTTAAAAATTCTGCCTTTCCCAATATCGTGCAACCGGTCAATTCAGATGCTTTGCGAAGCTTGATGAGCGGTGTGTTGCCAATGGCATCGACGATATTGGTGTGAATAGGCATGAATGCAGGCTCCTGCAGAAGGAATGAAATTGTGACTCTGTCAATTTAATAACAGAGCGTGTAGGCATCAAGGTGAGAAGAGGCAACTAGATTGTTTAGTATCAGTAAAGTATGAAACTGAAAGCGATCTAGAGGGAAGGTTGAGTTGGTTAAAAGAAATAGTCAAATAGCTATAGCTATATTTATGATGCTAGGCGGTGTTTCATGTACAAGGGAAACGCTGGAAAGCCCGACTCCGCAAAAAACAAGTCAGATTGTCGTAGAGAAAAAAGTTGAAATTCTTCCCGTTGAAAGTGCTGGCATTGAAGTATGGGAAGGTTTCCCCAGTGATGGCAAAAAGCATGTTGCGCGGCGCCTCAAAGAAATAGACAAACTCGCGCCGGCAAATTCGGGTGTATTATTCCTTGGCGATAGCATCACTGAATTAGCACCATTGGACGTATTATTCCCCGAAGTTGAAACCATCAATTATGGTGTAAGCTGGGATGTTACTGATGGTGTTTTACTGCGCACATCTCAGATATGGAAAAACAAACCCGATCGCTTATTCATAAAAATAGGCACAAATGATTTGTATTTCGGCCATGATAGTCAGCATATTGCTGAGAATATCGGGTTGATTGTCGATCAAACATATTGGCATCTTCCGCAGACAGAAATTTTCGTGCTGTCCATATTGCCGCGCGGCGTTGGGCTAGCCAATGAAGTTAAGGCCGCCAACGCAGCCATTGAAGATATGCTTCAATATAAAGACGTGCAATATCTTGATATTTATCACGGGTTTGACGATGGCAATGGCGTCATGATCACAGAATATTCAGATGATTCTCTGCATTTGAATGAAGCTGGATATGCAAGATATGCCCAGTTGATTTCAGACTGCGTGACAACAGGCTGCAAACCTCCCGTGAAAAAAGAGACTTACTAAAAGCACAGTCTCTTTTTCCTTTGGTGATTGTTTGTTTTTACTCTCCGAAAATTTCGTTGAGATATGCCGCAAGACGTACGCCTGATTGGCTCAAACGTTGGCGCATGACAGGGCGGTGGTCATATATATATTGCCAAGACAAATCTGTTTCGCCGTCTTTAGGATAGATGCTAGGGCGAATTTCTTTACTCTCAGCAATCCATACAGACGGATCTGCATTATACCATTCTTGCGCCAATTCAGGTGTGATTTTACGGTCTAACCAGTGCGCCATTTCTGTATAAGAAAGTTCTTCATCTTGAACGAGTTTTTCATCCCAGATTTCATGCAGGTTTGATGCTTCACCCTTAAACATGATTTCCACTTTATTGCCGCCCCAGTCATCTCCTTTGCCGACATGTAAAGGTTGGTGCAGATCGCTGACAATGTGGATCACCATGATCAAGGCAAGGCGTAATTCTTCAGCGCTAGATTCGTTATTTTGCAGAACAGTTTTAAAGCGCTCTAGGCCGGTAAATGCATCGCCTTGTTTTGGGGCACCGGCTTCTGCATATGATTGTGCGTCAGGTACAGTCACAAAATGAAGCGGGTAGGCTTCGCGCTTGAAGAATTCATTATCACTGGAGCGCATATAATCAGGCCAAGTTGACACTTCAGCCATGTCTTCAACACCGAGAATCGCTTCCACAGCAACTTTTGCCTGATCGCTAAGATAACCTTCCGCAATCTCACCCGTCACGCGGTGGCCCAATTTGCCCCATGCATGTGCCGGAAGGCTGAATGAGCTTGCAGCAATACAAGCGGAGATGGCGGCTGAAATAAGTAAACGCATGAGCTGACCTTAAAACCAATTTGAATGTTTGCGAAAAACCTATGCGGATAGGGCCATAAAAAGCAATCCAAATCGACAAACTTCATCAATCCTTTGCAAAACGACTTTGCGAAATCCGCAATGCAGCTTAACCATATCCATATGGCAGAATGGTCCGATACAGCAATATCTCTTGGTGCACGCACATTTGGTGAAACAGATGTGATCCTTGATGTGTTCACGCCCAGCCGTGGTCGCACGCGCGGGCTTGTCTATGGCGGTATCTCGCAAAAAAAACGCCCAATGATTGAAGCGGGCAACACTATAGATGTGCAATGGAAAGCCAAAACAGAATCCAGCCTTGGTCATTTCTCTGTGGCCGATGCCATAAATCAACGCGCCGCTCGCTGCATGACAGACCCTTTGGCGCTGGCGGGTCTATCTGCGGTCACATCCATTTTGCGCGATGGCTTGCCAGAAGGTGAGGCCAAATCAGGGCTATACGAAGCCACAGAAACACTCCTCGATGTCATGGGTGAGCCAGATATTTGGCCCGCTATTTTCATCAAATGGGAATTGGGGTTTCTGCAACAAATGGGATATGGGCTTAATCTAGAGACATGCGTTATCTCTGGTGCCAATGACGGGCTCACCCATGTTAGCCCCAGATCAGGTTGCGCCGTGCGCGGATCAGAGGCTGAAGAATATATAGACAAGCTCCTCTCATTGCCAGCCTTTCTGACAGATTCAAAAGCACCGCCAAGCCCTTATGATATTGGCGCAGGATTTAAACTAACCGGCTATTTTCTCACGCGCCGCCTCTTTGCAGACATCAACCGCGACGCACCCGAAGCGCGCTATCTCATGCTGGAACGCTTGGAAAAATCAGGCCGAATTTTACACACAAAAGAACAAGCCCAAATAGCCCCAAAACCAACGGCCACAGCCCAAGGCAATTATATGGGCGCAAAACCCAATGTGCCCGAACACAAAAAGGTCGGCCGCCATATAAGACAGCCTATGAATCGGAAGGATTAGAGCTTTTATATTGCAATTGTTTCTGATTTGTTCTAATTTTTATGCTTCCAAATTAAGTGTCGGGGGATAAAATGTCGGAAATGTTTGGTATTCAAGCCACTATGGGGCGAAACGGAGTCCGTAAAGTATTGATCAATGTATTTTCGACCATTGGAATCGCTGCGTTGTTGGCTGCGTCAGTGGGATTATTGCAATTAGATATCAATAATATGAGCGAAGCAAAACGGCGTTCACTTCCTATGCTAAATCTGATGGCAATGATAGCAGGTTTGAGTTTTGTATTCGGGGCTGCTAAAATAGCGGCTGGAATAGAAAAGGAAGATTGATATGCAAGCGCTTACAATAGCTTTGATTATCGCAAGCATCTTTGCGATCATTTTATCTTTCTCTTTAGATAATTTATTGAAACCTAAGAATAAGTAGCCCGATTTTCGATATCGAAACAGTTAAATTTGGTATTGAATTATTCTTTAAGAGGCGCAGATAATTATGTCTGAATATGCATTTGGGTTAGTGAAACCACAAGACATGATTGATAAGCTTGAGCGAGAGATTGGTCGACTTGTAGCGTCAGAAACTAATTCCAATATCGATCATAAACATCAAGCTGATCACGCTTTTAATTGTGCTGTCACTGCTTGGCATATTACTGATTGGATGCACGTGGCTCAATTACGTACTGCTTCTGTGAACTCGAAAAGTTTAGGAAATTTTCAAAAACAATTGATTGATGATTGTTTTGAGCTTGGTATCTGTAAGGACTTAGCAAATGGATCAAAGCATTTCAAAATTGATAAACCTGATAAGTCCATTGTTTCTAAAACACTCAATAAAAAGACAGTCGGGGGTGGTATTTTACAGCCTGTAGTTCAGCCGATTCTTGGCCCTGTAGTTTCATCAGTATTCGGAGGGTATCAAGTTCTCGAAGTGCAAGTTTTATTAAAAAATGGAGCTAACATAAAGGCTAGCCTATTTTTTAAGGCAGTTCATAAATATTGGAGGCAGTTTCTCTCCGATGCATCCACTCACAACATCCATCCTTAACCACACTTGGCGGTTGGAACAATTCGTCTTAGACAATATGGTTAAGAATCAAAACACCCAAATCAGAAGACAAGCGTAAGATCCTCCATGAGCGATGAATTCAAGACTGATGACCAAGACAATGGTATAATCGAAGAACCCATGTCAGATGCGCTTTCCAAGCGCTACCTTGCTTATGCTTTGTCAACCATCACGTCTCGTGCGCTGCCGGATGTGCGCGATGGGCTAAAGCCTGTTCACCGCCGTTTGATGTATGCCATGCGCTTGCTGAAGCTAAACCCAGAATTGGCGTTTAAAAAGTCTGCGCGTGTGGTTGGGGATGTGATTGGTAAATACCACCCCCACGGTGATGCTTCCATTTATGATGCGCTTGTGCGTTTGGCTCAAGATTTCAACGTGCGTTATCCGCTTGTGGATGGGCAGGGCAATTTTGGGAATATTGACGGCGATAGCGCAGCCGCCATGCGTTATACAGAATCGCGTCTAACACCCGCCGCCCAGCTATTGCTAGAAGGGCTGGATGAAAACGCGGTCGATTTTAAAGAAACCTATGATGGCGGCGATAAAGAGCCGGTCGTCTTGGCGTCTGGTTTCCCAAATTTATTGTGTAATGGTTCATCTGGTATTGCTGTGGGGATGGCGACAAGCATTCCGCCTCACAATGCAGCTGAAACCATTGATGCATGTATCCATTTGATCGAAAACAAAAGCGCGACAACCGCTGACCTTGTTAAAATCATGCCGGGGCCGGATTTTCCAACAGGTGGTGAAATCGTTGAGGACGAAGACAGCATCCTTAAAGCCTATGAAACAGGGCGCGGCGGTTTCCGTATGCGCTGTAAATGGGAAAAAGAAGATCTACCACGCGGCCTCTGGCAAATTGTGGTCACCGAAATTCCTTATCAGGTGCAAAAATCCAAACTCATCGAACGTCTTGCTGAATTGATCGAGACTAAAAAAGCGCCGCTTCTTGATGATGTCATGGATGAAAGCGCCGAAGACATTCGCGTCGTGCTCGTGCCGCGCAACAAGCTGGTTGATCCAGATGTTTTGATGGCAAGCCTATATAAAATGTCAGACCTTGAATCGCGCTTCTCGCTCAACATGAATGTGCTGGACCATAATGTGCCGCGCGTGATGGGGCTAAAGCAGGTTCTGCAATGTTATTTGGCTCACCGCCAAGAAGTGATTGTTCGCCGCGCACAGCACCGCCTCGATAAAATCGAAGCCCGTCTGCACATTCTTGAAGGGTATTTAAAAGCCTATCTCAACATTGATGAAGTGATCCGCATCATCCGTTATGAAGATCACCCAAAAGAAGAATTGATGAAGGCGTTCAAGCTCTCTGAAATTCAAACAGACGCTATCCTCAATATGCGTTTGCGGGCATTGCGCAAACTTGAAGAAATCGAAATCCAAGGCGAGCACGATAAGCTAACACAAGAACGCGACAAGCTTGTGCAGCTTATCGGTTCTGAAGCGCGCCAATGGACGGAAGTGAAACGCCAGCTAAAAATCGCGCGTGAGGTGTTTGATCCAGAGTCAGACCTTGGTCGCCGCCGCTCCAAATTTGGCGTTGCTGTTGAGATAGATGCCGACGCTGCGCTTGAGGCCATGATCCCTAAAGAGCCGATCACAGTTATCCTCTCCAAAATGGGTTGGATACGTGCGCTTAAAGGGCACAATCAGGCGATGGATAAACTCAAATTCAAAGATGGAGATGAACTCGCATTTACGCTGGAATGTCAGACGACAGATAAAGTCGTTTTGCTAGCATCGGGCGGTAAAGCATTCACATTCGCGGCAGATAAATTGCCAAGCGGGCGCGGTCATGGTGAACCGATCAGACTCTCCATTGATTTACCAGAAGATGAAGAGATTATCGCCACTATCACACCAAAAACTGGATACAGACGTGTTGTTGCATCCACAGCAGGTTATGGTTTTGTCGTGAATGAAGAAGAACTCGTCTCACAAAAACGCGGCGGTAAAGTGATACAAAACCCACCCGATGGCGCGACTTTTGCGTTCTGCCCGCGTGTTGAGGGCGACATGGTGGCCGTTATTGGCGACAATAAGAAAATCCTGTTTTTCCCACTAGAAGAACTCCCAGAAATGGCGCGCGGTAAAGGCGTGAAGCTTCAAAATTACAAACAAAGCGGACTTATCAATGAACAACTCATGGATATCTGCACATTTGATTCTGAAGATGGTTTCTTCTGGAAAGATACAGGTGGGCGCAATATCTCGCTCAATGAGTGGCGTGACTGGCTTGGAAAACGCGCAGCAGCAGGTAAATTAGCGCCTAAAGGCTTTAACCGCACTGGAAAATTCAGTTAGGCTTTTGCACTGTTTGCAATTTGTGTTTAGAGTTTTTCCTAAGGAATAAGTGTTTCATATCTGAGGGGAAAACACGATGATGCCATTATATATCGCCTTGGGCGTAATTGCGCTGATCGTCATATATCTGATCGCGCTTTACAACGGTCTTGTCGCTAAGCGCCAGCAATGCAATGAGTCCTTTTCTGGCATAGATGTGCAGTTGAAATTGCGCCAAAACCTCGTGCCAAATCTTGTTGACACTGTGAAGGGTTATGCTTCCCACGAGCAGGAAACACTTGATCAGGTTATTTCAGCAAGAAACTCTGCGATCGCCGCAAATGGCCCAGCAGAAGCCAGCGCTGCCGAAGGTATGCTAAGTGGCGCTTTGGGGAAATTGTTCGCATTATCTGAAGCTTATCCAGACTTAAAAGCCAATACAAACTTCCTTCAGCTTCAAAACGAGCTATCTCAAATTGAAGACAAAATCGCTGCAGCGCGCCGTTTCTACAACTCTGCGGTTGGTGATTTCAACACAGCGATAGAGCAATTTCCTGCTGTTATGCTTGCTGGTGGGTGGGGCTTTAGTAAACGTGAATTCTTCGACCTAGGCGAAGAAACACGCGCAGACCTTTCAGTCGTCCCTGAAGTGAAATTCTAGTTTGTAGAAATCAAGAATATAAAAGTGAAGTTTTCGGCCACAAATCTTCTCCGTTTTTTATTATAAGAGAGGCGAGCAAGTTGATCTTGCTTGGAAAAATATGAGCCGATACACATGCTTTAAAGTCGCTGCTTTATTCGCGTTCTTTGCTGTGATGCTAGGAGCGTTTGGTGCACATGGATTGCGTGGTGTACTGGACGAGCGCCATTTGGCCACGTTTGAAACAGGCGTGCGCTATCAGTTTTATCATGCTGTTGGTCTGTTTATTATAGGCTTTCTGATCACCTTAAATCAGGGCGTAAAATGGCTGGGTTATGCCAGTTATTTTCTAAGTGCCGGTATTATTTTGTTTTCAGGTTCACTTTATTTGCTGGCATGTAACCAAATCGCTGACATCCCCGCTTGGGTTGGCCCTATCACACCGCTTGGTGGATTGTGTTTTATGATAGGCTGGATCTGCGTGTTTATATCTCAATTTAGCATCAAGGCTTGATGGCATATAAGGCATCAGGGGCGCTACAGTGTTAACGAAAGCTGAGATAAAATAAGGGATTGCCGCATCGAAATTGGTTGGCTACTCTCAAATATATCAATGCCAAACGTATTGCGTACTTATTTCCGGAAGACATGAATGATTGCAGACTCGCATCCAAAACAGGCTGAACGCCTTGTTGCGTTAAAAAGCTACGGTATTTTGGATACCCCGCGGGAAGCTGACTTTGACGATATTGTTGAGCTCGCGTCCACTGTTTGTGGAACCGCTATCTCCGTGGTTAATTTGATTGATGCTGATCGTCAGTGGTTTAAAGCTGAGGTTGGCTTGGGTGTCCGAGAAACGCCTTTGGAGACATCAATCTGTTCCCATATTATCCTTGAAGATGATTTCGTCGAAATTCCAGATACGCTCAAAGATAATCGGACAGGCGACAATCCATTATGTCTTAGTGATCAAGGGTTGCGATTTTATGCAGGCGCATTGCTCAAAACGTCTGAAGGATTACCAATCGGCACATTGTGCGTTCTAGATCATGAGCCACGCAAGCTTAATGATTTTCAAAAAAAGACTCTCAATACATTGGCCAAGCAAGTTATGCGTGAACTTGAATTGCGTATGGCATTGGAAGAACAAGAAGTTTTACGACGTGAAATGGATCATCGCGTTAAAAACTCTCTTCAAACAGTGGCTTCGCTTGTCAGGCTCTATAAATCAAAAGGCCATCCAGAAAGTGCGGAAGCATTTGATGCGGTAGCACGCAAAGTAGAGGCGATCTCGCTTCTGCATGAAGAATTACATCAAACAACCAGCAATGAAATGGTGCCGATGAAGCGCTTTATTCAAAAGGTTGTTGATTTACTTCAAAAGTCAGCACCTGCGAATGTGACAGTTGAGTTTGCGGGTGATGCATTGGAAATGAAGTCCGAGGATGCATCCGGAATCGCGATGATTGTTAGTGAGTTTGTTGCCAATTCCATAAAACATGCGTTTCCCGATGATCGGGAAGGCGTTATCAAAATTACACTTCACATTGACGGCGTCGCCGGATGGCGGCTCGCATGTCATGATGATGGCGTCGGTTCAGCCCATGAAAATACCTCCACCAGCAAGGTTGAGGGCTTAGGATTGAAACTCATTAATGCTGTCGTTTCAAAAATGCATGCGCAAACAACCCGTGGTGCTGATGCAGATGGCTATCATATGACGATTGTTTCAAATCCGATTATTGAAAGCTAAATATTGAATTTTGGGTTGGCTCATTCCTAAAGTTGGGAATGCTTCTATCCCTCATATTAAAGCGGTCACTAATTGTGGAATAAACACCACAGCTAGCAGTGCAATAATTTGCAATCCAATAAATGGGATAGCGCCGCGCCAAATATCTGGCGTGTCTATTTCTGGCGGAGCTGCCCCTTTTAAGTAAAACAGCGCAAATCCAAATGGCGGCGTTAGGAAACTGGTTTGCAAGTTCATCGCCATAAGAATGGCCAACCAGACTGGGTCCGCGCCTAGCATAATCAGGGGCGGTGCAACCAGCGGCACGATAATGAAGGTGATTTCAAGAAAATCCAGAAAGAAGCCCATGAGGAACATGACGAGCATTGTCACGGCGAGGGCACCCCACATACCGCCTGGAATATTTATCAATAAATGCTCTATGAATTCATCACCGCCAAGACCGCGAAATACGATAGAGAATAGGCCAGCACATATGAGTATGAGGAATATCATAGAGGTAATCTGAGCGGCGCTATTAAAAGAGGTCTGGAGTTTTTGACTGCTTCCCAGCGTGAACAAAGAAGCAAATGTTCCAGCGCCTATCAAACCGCATATGAGGGCAGCGTATATCTTACCCAGCAAAGAACTGGTGAAGAACAGGCTTGGTGGCGCATCTTCGGTTAAGTTTCCTAACCAGCCAAGCTTTAATCCCCAAACCGTTAGAATGAGAAGAATTAGTGCAAAAGCCCCCGCTATACTTATTGCCATAAATGGAGATGTTTTTTCATCATCCAGCCGGATACGAATACCGGCCAATATTATCGCTCCAATAGCGCCAACAGCTGCGGCTTCTGTGGGAGAGGTGAACCCACCAAGAATAGACCCCAGCACTGCAATGATGAGTGTTATTGGTGCGATGAAAGAAAAAGCCGTGCGTGCAACAGAAGGGATGTCCTGATCTTGATCAATATCTATGTTTTGAGAACGAGCGGGCATGGATGCCGGGTTTTTAATGGCCATAAACGCCAAATAGGCAAGATAAAGTCCGACAAGCAGCATTCCGGGTAATAACGCACCGGTGAACAAATCACCCGCACTGACAGGTGAGGGCGGCTGCCCCATTGCTTGGCGGGCTTCGGCATTCGCATTCGATACAGTATCGGCTAGCACAATCAAAACAATAGAAGGCGGGATGATCTGACCAAGCGTCCCAGAAGCGGCAATCGTGCCGGCTGCAATGCGTTTGTCATAGCCTTGCCTGAGCATGCTGGGCAGGGCGATCAAAGTCATTGTGACCACTGTTGCGCCGACAATCCCTGTGGATGCGGCTAGCAAAGCGCCGACTATTACAACAGCATAGCCAAGTCCGCCGCGCACTCCTGAGAGTAATCGACCTGTTGCAATGAGAAGATCTTCTGCGACCCGGGACTTTTCCAAGATTACGCCCATAATCACAAAGAGCGGCACCGCAGCAAGCACTTGATTACTCATATTTCCAAGGATACGGCTCGGCCAGAATATCAATGCACGTGGTTCAAACACGTCAAAGGCGACGCCAAGTGCGGCAAATGCGAGTGCAATGCCCCCTAGTGTCAAAGCGACCTGATAACCGGCAAGCAATGCTATGAAAGCAGCCGCAAACATGAGTATGTGAAGATAATCAGCCATTAATTATCTCCTGTGTCAGTCGTTTTAAGGCTTGGAATTTCTTTTAGAATCCCAACTGCTTTGGTTGCATTCGCCCACCCTTGCAGCGTCATCATTACGGCAAAAACAGGCACCAAAGTCTTGAAGAGGAAAAGAAGCGGTAAACCATCGGGTTCGGTTGATAATTCCATTCGACCAGACAAGGCACCCCATGCTCTGGCTAATTGAGGCTCATAGGAATCTAGGATCAAAATCATAAGCGGAAATAAAAATAGATATGTACCTACCAGATCTACAATAGCCCGCTGTTTTTTAGTGAAATTTGCGTAAAAAATGTCAACGCGTACATGACCGCCAGAATTGAGCGCGCCAGCCGATGCAAACATGAAACAAGTGGCAAACGCATATATCCATATATCTTTTAGCCAACTGAAACTCAGGCCGAAAACATAGCGCATCAAGACGGCGGTCAGCATGCCAGCGGCCATGATAAAGCCTGCCCAACCCGCAATGTTCAGCATGGCTTTGCTCAGTCCATCAATAAGCTGAACCATACCTTTAAACTTGTCTCCAAAGTGAGGAAAAGCCAGCAAAAACAATGGAACCAGCAGGACTGGTGACAGAACAAGGCCTACATAATGTAGGCCTTTCCCAAGGAGAAGTGCGGTATCGGACACGAATTAATTCTGAGCGTTAGCTCATTATCCTTTGGAGCGTGAGTTTAAGAAAGGACCATCTGCGACACTGCCCCATAAGGCATTTGCAGAAAGTGCTTTTTCAAAGCTCTCATAGATTTTTTTCTCAAGACCGCCGCCGCTACCGGCTTGCGCACGCACGTCTTTGGAGATTTCGCCTATGCGGTTGAGAACTTCAGGAGAGAATGTGCGTAGCTTTACATTATGCTCTTGCTTGAGTGTCTGTAGGCTGATGGAATTATTGTATGTAAATTCACCTAATGACAAATGGTTAGCTTCATTACATGCAACTCTAACTGCCTGTTGCTGCCTCGGTGTGAGGCTGTCCCATACTTTACGGTTCATACCACATGAGAGTGATGAGCCGGGCTCATGAAAGCCGGGGCCATAATAATATTCGGCCTGTTGATAGAAGCCCAAAGCAAGATCATTCCAAGGGCCAATCCATTCTGTCGCGTCTATTTGACCTGTTTGAAGCGCTTGATAAATTTCACCGCCAGCAAGTGTTTCAGCAGCTCCGCCCAATTCGCGAATAACTTGACCGCCAAGGCCGGGAATACGCATTTTAAGGCCTTTAAAGTCCTCAAGCGTGTTGACTTCCTTGCGAAACCATCCGCCCATTTGCTGTCCAGTATTTGCGCCTTGAAATGCAATAACGCCGTATTGGCCGGACAATTCTTCCCATAATTCCTGACCGCCACCAAAATCAATCCAACCCATAATTTCATTTGCGGTCATGCCCATTGGGACAGCTGTGAAAAAGTTGAATGCTTTGGATTTAGATTGCCAATAATATTCAGCACCGTGATACATGTCGGCTGCGCCGGAAGCGACATCGTCAAAAGCTTGAAGTGCGGGAGACAATTCGCCTGCTCCATACACTTTAATATCTAATTCGCCCTCAGTGAGTTCTTTTGTCCGTGCGGCGAGACGTTGAGCCGCAGTAAACAAGCCGGGTAATCCTTTGGGCCATGTTGTGACCATTGTAAGTGTACGTTTTTTTCTAACAACTGCCGGTGCTTGCACATCATCTTTAGCGGCGGCGTTATTGCTTTCTCCACATGCTGCGAGTGCAGTGGCCGCGAGGCCAAATCCAACTCCGCCAAGAATGCCGCGCCGTGTTGACGCCATTGCTGAGCTATTTGCATTTGCTACATTATTGTTTTTTGTAGTCTTTGTTGAATCAGTCATGCGATTCCTCCCGTTTTCTATCAATGAATACGTGCTAGCATTCATCGTCAAGCAGTGGACGCCAAACATCGCCTTCACAGACCTCTAAAGGTTTGTAATTGCTTTTATATCCCATTTTTTCGGAGTTTTTGACCCAATAACCCAGATAGACATATGGTAAATCCAGTTCTTGGGCGAGGCGAATATGGTCGAGCACCATAAATGTACCAAGTCCACGTGCTTTTTCATCTGGGGAATAAAAAGAATAAACCATGGAAAGGCCGTCTCTAAGAACATCAGAAAGGGCGGTCGCTGTTAGAATGCCATCATCGGAAGCATACATAGCCGGTTGTCTGTATTCAAAAACAACAGTTCTGACAGGGCTTGCATCGACCATTCCGATATAGTCACGCATGCTCATATCATTCATGCCGCCATTGTCATGACGCGAATTTAGATATCTTTTCATCAATCTAAATTGCTCATTACTTGCTGTTTTTGGGCACGGCGTTCTGGCAAGGTCATCATTTTTTGATAAGACACGCCGCCAGCGTTTGGACCATTTAAATTGACGCACATCAATACGTACAGATTTACACTGCTGACAGGCCACACAAGCTGGTCGATAGGCGATAATCTGAGACCGACGAAAACCAACACGCGTCAGGGAATCATTCAATTCAACTGAATTTGTCCCAGTTAAATTGGCAAATATCTTACGCTCTTTTCTATCAGGCAGATACGGGCAAGGCTGCGAAGTCGTAATATGAAATCGCACGCTGCGCGCCACGTCTGGCGGAATAAAAAAGGTGTTATCGTTTTCTTTCATTTGGAGCCCATTATGCTCCGCTTAAGTCAAATTGCCAGCCCGCAATAAAGGTAAATACAATCCAAATTAATAAAACAAGCGGCGTTCCGAACTTGACATAATCTCCAAAGCGATAATGGCCCGGTCCCATCACCAATAAATTTGTCTGATAGGCAATGGGAGTCGCGAATGCACAATTGGATGCATAAATAACGGTGAGCACAAAAGGTGTCGGATCGAGATTGAGCTGGCGTGCTGTTGCAATGGCTATCGGCGTAAAGATAATCGCGGTTGCTGAATTAGAGAGTAGGTTCGTGACGAGCGCGATAGTAATGAACAAAATCGATAATATGGCGAGGGGGCCGTACGGCGCTGCAATGTCTACTGCTTTTTGAGCAACGAAATCGGCTGCTCCAGTGGCCTCTAGAGAGGCCCCCATAGCGAGAGCTGCTCCAATAAGAAGGAATATGCGTAAATCTAAAGCCCGCGCAGCTTGGCGAACATTTAAACAACCAAAACTTATCATTGCGACAGCTCCTAATAATGAGGCGTGCAATATGTTGAGAAGACCTGTTGCTGCAAAGATAACGACGGCAAGAGCGATTAAACGCGCATAAATAGCTTTTGTCAGATCTGGAAGGTCTGTGCGAGACCAATCCAAAAGGAGTAGATCGCGGTCCGTGCGCATTTCGTCAAAGGCTTGTCGCGTGCCACATAGTAATAATGTGTCACCCGATTCGAGTCTGATTTCACCAAGGCGTGCGCGAATCATTCTTGAACGACGTTGAACACCCATAACCACAGCATCGCTGCGATTAGCATATCCCATTTGATCAATTGTTCTGGATATCAGACGAGACCCTGGTGATACGACAGCTTCTGACAATGAAAGCGGCGGTGGATTACCTGAGGCTTCATCATATTTCTCAAAACCACTGCGCCATATAGACCGTAGAAGTTTGGGTCTTCTTGATAAAACCTCTGTTAGAGATTTGCGAGTCGCTGCGACAATGATCAAATCCCCCGGCTTTAACGTAAGGTCCTCAAAAGGGGGTAGAATAGTGTCTTGACCGCGTTGGACCATGCGCACAGTCATATTGGGCAAATCTGGGAACATGCCGGCGACAGATTGTTTGCCTTCCATCGGGTGATCATGAGTAACTTCTATCTGCGCGATAAATTGCTTACCCGTACCTTTGTTGGAGCTTTCTCCCTCTGCTTCTCTACTCGGGAGCAAAATAGGGGCGAAAATTATTATGTAGGTAAGACCAACAGCCGCCAACATTAGCCCGACAGGGGTGAGTTCAAAAAAGCCTAATTCGCGTCCTTCCAGACGTAATAGACTCTCGGCTGCAAGGAGGTTGGTTGAAGATCCAATAAGTGTGGTCATACCCGCAAGGACAGACACGAAGCTTAATGGAATAAGGAGTTTTGAAGGGGCTGCTCCAGTGCGTCCAGCAATGGCGCTCATAATCGGCAGAAACATCACAACGACGGGCGTGTTGTTGACGAAAGCGGATGTAACAAAAACAGCCATAAATGCCGCGACCAGCGTTAATCTGGGGGCAACGGCATATGATTTTAACAATCGTTGCGAGGGGCCATCTAAGGCCCCGGTCTGAAACATACCTTGCCCGACAACTAGCAAAGCCATGATTGTTACAAGAGCAGCATTTCCAAATCCATTTAGGAGCAATTCAGGTGGGATTGGTTTCCCATCTGCTCCAACAGCAAATGGCATTGCAAACAAAAAGAGCAAACCCGTGACGATTCCAACAGAGACAAGCTCCATCGAAATGCGTTCATACATATAGAAACCTATGGCTAGAACCACGACACCAAGGCTTATCCACATGGTTAAGGCAGATGTAATCTGAGTTAGGAGCATATTTATCCCAATTGCCTCTCGAGCAGATCAATAGCTCGCAGGACACTAAAAGCCTCTACAAAATAAATGTCTAGTAAGTCGTGAGGCTTATTATAGAGAATGGTTGCTTGGAAGCACAGGAGATTCTCTCAATAGGACGATTGAAATTCGACGATTTCCTGGCAAGTCAGGGTCGTCTGGATAAAGAGGCTCTGAGCCAGCTTTACCTGAAACCTGATAAATGCGATCAGCATCTAGACCTGAACTTTCTAGAATACTGCGGGCTGAATTGGCGCGATCAGAAGATAATTGCCAATTAGAATAACCCTCTACGCCTGTGGGAAGGTCGCCTGTGTGACCAGAAATTGATACACGATTTGGTAATTTCATAATCACTTGAGACACGGCTGCCAGAATTTTTTCTGCGCGGGGCAGTGGTTTTGCTGATGCAGCGGCAAACATGGCGCGGCCTTCTTGATCGACGATCTGAATGCGCATGCCTTCAGGTGTTTGGTCAATCACGAGGTGTTTGGAAAGCGCAGCAAGGTCAGGCATGTCTTGCATAGCTTGTCTTAAGCTCTGTTCGGCGCGCTCAAATTCTGCTTGTTCGCGCATGGCAATGGCTTTGCTCATCGCACTTTGAGAAACTTCTTTGCTTTTATTTGTTTCGTTTGACGGTGTTCCAGCATTTTTTGTCGAGGTTCGGCGTTTGGAAGCTGTTTGCTTGCTCTCTGGCATTGGACGATTGGTTCCACCCGAACGCGCACCATCATCCTGAAAGCTTGTCCCGCCCAGCATACCGTCAGATCCTTGACGTGATTTTGAAACGCTTGCAGGCGCGAAATAGTCCGCAATACCGCGTTTCTGGTCCGGTGATGTGGTGTTGATCAGCCACATGAGCAGGAAAAACGCCATCATCGCTGTCACGAAGTCAGCATAGGCCACTTTCCAAGCACCACCATGATGGCCACCACCTGAAACTTTTTTGACCTTCTTGATAACGATGGGTCTGTTGTCAGCCATGCGTTTTGTCTCTCACCTCGTCAAAATGCGTGTATTTTGGGAAATTAGGCAATTATGGTTAAGGCGAAGTGCATGAATTAGGTGGAATAGACAAAAAATAGTGAGAAATAGTATCAAAATACTATCGACTCCATTGAGCCTAGCTCTGGTAAAAATGCTGAACTTGTCATGATATACTGTCGAAATAGTGCTGATTTATTGGAGGTTATATGATGACAAAGTGTGCATTTTTGGGTTTAGGCGTCATGGGTGGACCTATGGCGGGATGGCTCGCCACAAAAGGTCATTCTGTGACCGTCTGGAATAGAACCATCACCAAAGCAGATGCGTGGGCGTTAAAATATAAGGGCCTTGCTTGTGCAACACCGCTAGATGCAATTCAGGATGCAGAGTTTGTCATGATGTGTTTAGGGGATGACCCTGATGTTGATACGGTGTTTGAGCAAATCGAAACCGGCATCAAGCCGGGCATGATTGTGATTGATCACACAACAACATCCGCAGACCTTGCAAAAAGGATATCCGATAAATGTTCAGCTAAAGGCGCTCATTTTATTGATGGTCCAGTTTCTGGTGGTGAAGCAGGTGCGGTGAATGGAAAGCTAACGGTTATGGCAGGCGCTGATGAAGCTGTGTTTGAAAAAGCCGTTCCAGTGATGCAAGCCTATGCCGCAACGATAACTAGAATTGGCGAGGTTGGCACCGGCCAACTAGCAAAATCAGTCAATCAGATTTGTATTGCAGGTGTGTTGCAAGGCTTAGCCGAAGGGCTGCACTTTGCCATGAAGCATGACCTTGATACAGATCAAGTTCTTAAAGCGGTTTCAGGTGGATCGGCGCAGTCTTGGCAGATGGAAAATCGTGGCAAGACAATGGTTGCAGGCGAATATGAATTTGGCTTTGCCGTGGATTGGCTGCGTAAAGATCTTCGTATTGCGTTGGATGCTGCTCGTAAATCAGGTGCGAGCTTGCCTGTTACGGCTGTGATTGATCAATTTTATTCTGATGTGCAGAAAAAGGGTGGTGGACGTTGGGATAGCTCCAGTCTATTGACGCGTCTCAATACTGATAGCGATATCATAAAGGACAAATAATGAGCTTCGAAATTTTTGAAAACAAAATAGACCTTGTCGAACGTGCTTATGAAATCGTTTATGAAGCACTTGATGTCGGTCTCGCTCAGAATGGAAGCGCAAGTTTGATGTGTTCGGGTGGATCTACACCCGGTCCATTGTATGAGCAGCTTTCAAGCTCAGACTTGGATTGGTCAAACATCAATGTTGGTCTCGTAGATGACAGATGGGTTGCGCCAGATCATGATCGTTCCAATGAGAAATTGCTTCGCAATACGCTATTGAAGAATGCAGGGGCTGCGGCGCGTTTTTTCCCTATGTATGTTGAAGGTAAAAGCGCAAAAGAGGCCGTGGATCAGCGCGGTGATGAATTTGCGACAATCTCGCTGCCATTGGATGTGGTTATCTTGGGGATGGGGCCAGATGGTCATTCATTGTCTTGGTTTCCCAATGCAGACGGTCTTGCTGAGGCGACAGATCCAGATAATGAATCGCTTATTGCCGCTGTTATGGCCAATCGCTCAAAAGTGACGGGTGATGAACTGGAACGCATGACATTGACTTATAAAGCGATAGCTCAATCCAGCACCGTTATTTTGATGATGACAGGCGCTGATAAACGCGAAGTCTTTGAAAGTGATGATCAATCCCTTCCGATAAAAACGCTACAAAAAGCTGCTGGTGACCGCCTCATCGTGCTTTGGGCTGCGTAGTCCCAATGACCAAATAGCGAGCAGATGCGTGTCATTTATCACGCATTTGCCGCAAATTTGGCATCAAAACTGCATTAATTTATTCCATATTTAACGAAACTATCCCACACTTTCATACAGTGTGGTGGAAGTTTTGTCTTAAAATCTGGCTCTAGTGTCCGGACGATTTCGCACGTCTATCGCGACCTATCCCCCTGATCACAACCTTGTAACATATGCTTTTTTCGCTTTGGAAATTTGCATTTTGCCCTCATGATTCAGACGTAACGAGTTTTGTCTGAACAGGAGGCGTCATGCCGAAAGTGCTTCAGGTTGGAACTTCCGGGCCTTTTGTGTCTGGTCGAAACATTACCCGCCTTAGAGGGCGACGGTCTCGTTACCATACAACCCAAATTCAAATTCAAAATCTAACTCTAATGACGGAGCGAACAGCATGAGCGAACTTTTTGACTCTTACACACGCGCCTTTGAAGCCCGTCGCGAAACAGTTATGAGCCTCCAAGACTATCTGGAGGGCTGCAAAAGCGACCCATTAATGTATGCCGGACCACATGAGAGATTACTGGCGGCCATTGGTGAGCCAGAAATGGTGGATACTTCCAAAGACCCGCGTTTGGGTCGAATATTTATGAATAGAACTATCCGCGTTTACCCAGCCTTTAAAGAATTTTACGGCATGGAAGAAACCATTGAACGCATTGTGGCGTTTTTCCGCCAAGGTGCACAGGGTTTAGAAGAACGCAAACAGATCCTTTATCTCCTCGGCCCTGTGGGGGGTGGTAAATCCTCATTGGCTGAACGCGTAAAATCATTGATGGAAGAAAATCCAGTTTACGTGCTGAAAGCAGGCGATGATGTGTCACCGATTTTTGAAAGTCCGCTTGGACTTTTCGAAGCCGATACCTATGGCGAACAGCTTGAAAAAGAATACAATATTCCCAAACGTCGTTTAAATGGCTTGATGAGCCCTTGGGCTTTAAAACGCCTCGATGAATTTGGCGGCGATATCACCAAATTTAAAGTCGCTAAGCTAATGCCATCGCGTTTGCGTCAGGTGGCGATCGCCAAAACAGAACCGGGTGATGAAAACAACCAAGATGTGTCTTCATTAGTTGGAAAGGTGGATATTCGACAGCTAGAATTTCACTCTCAAGATGATCCAGACGCATATTCATATTCAGGTGGTTTGAACCGCGCCAATCAAGGTGTGCTTGAATTTGTTGAGATGTTTAAAGCACCCATCAAAATGCTGCACCCTTTGCTTACTGCAACCCAAGAAAGCAATTATGTGGGGTCTGAAAATATCGGCGCGATACCCTATACCGGTATTGTGATGGCGCACTCCAATGAAAGCGAGTGGAAATCCTTTAAAAACAACAAAACCAATGAAGCCTTTATCGACCGTATCTATGTGATCAAAGTGCCTTATTGTTTGCGCGTTGAAGAAGAGGTGAAAATCTACGAAAAACTTGTGGCCAGTTCCGAACTTTCCGAAGCGCCATGTGCACCCGGAACGCTTGAAATGCTGGCGCAGTGTTCTGTACTTTCGCGTTTAAAATCTCACGAAAATTCAACGCCATATGCAAAAATGCGCGTCTATGATGGCGATAGTTTAAAAGATGTCGACCCTAAAGCGCGCACCATGCAAGAATATAAGGATGTTGCCGGTGTTGACGAGGGGATGAATGGCATCTCCACACGGTTTGCTTTTAAGGCTCTATCAGCGACCTTCAACCATGACACAGAAGAAGTGGCGGCTGATCCCGTCCATCTTATGTATGTGCTGGAGCAATCCATAAAAAGAGAGCAATTTCCCGAAGAAGTCGAGAGCGCATATCTAAGCTATATCAAAGGTGAGCTAGCGCCGCGTTATGCCGAATTTATCGGCCATGAAATCCAAAAAGCCTATCTTGAAAGCTATCATGATTATGGGCAAAACCTGTTTGATCGTTATGTCGATTATGCAGATGCATGGATTGAAGATCAGGACTTTAAAGACCCTGATACGGGGCAATTATTAGACCGTGAATCACTCAACCAAGAGCTTTCTAAAATTGAGAAACCAGCTGGAATTGCCAACCCGAAAGACTTCAGAAATGAAGTGGTGAAATTCTCATTGCGGACGCGTGCGAATAATTCAGGTGAGAACCCAAGTTGGACCTCCTATGAGAAAATCCGTGAAGTGATAGAGCGGCGTATGTTTGCGCAGGTTGAAGAATTGCTTCCGGTTATTTCTTTTGGTTCCAAAAAAGACTCTGACAGCGAGAAAAAGCATGACGAGTTTGTCGATCGCATGATCGAGCGCGGATATACAGGACGTCAGGTTAGACGACTTGTTGAATGGTATATGCGCGTCAGACAGGCGGGGTAGTCGCACATGCACATTATTGACCGACGACGTGAAGGGGGCAAAAGCCTTACCAACCGACAACGGTTTTTAAAGCGTTCAAAAGCGCTTGTAAAAAAAGCAGTAAAAGATGCCTCTAGCGGGCGCTCTATCAAAGATGCAGGCAAGGGCGGGGATATTGTTATCCCCGCTGACGGCGTCCACGAACCGTCTTTGCGCAAAGGACGAGAAGGCGGTCGGCGCGAACGTGTCATGCCGGGAAATAAGGAATTTCTCGAAGGTGACCGCATTGAACGCCCTGAAGATGGGCGAGGACGGGGCAATAAAGCATCTGATTCAGGTGAGGGCGAGGATGACTACACATTCAACCTGTCCAGCGAAGAATTTATGGAGCTTTTCCTAGAAGACCTTGAATTGCCAGATTTGGCAAAGCGTCAGGTTATGGGTGTTGAAGATGTGATCCCTGAACGCGCCGGATTTCAATCTGCTGGATCACCGTCAGCCATTGCGATTGGCCGGACTATGCGCAATTCCATGTCGCGGCGGGTGGCATTGCGCCGTCCACGTGATGAAGAGATTGAGGCTGCCCAATCAGCAATTACAAAACTGATCACTGATGAAGCGCCCGCAGCTAAAATCAAAACAGCTGAGGAAAAACTCGCCACGCTCAATCGGCGCCGTAAGTTTATTCCCTTCATTGATCCATTGGATGTGAAATATCGCCGGTTTGAAGGGGTGCCCCAGCCTGTCGCGCGCGCTGTGATGTTCTGTTTGATGGATGTGTCAGGGTCTATGGATGACCACATGAAGGATTTAGCCAAGCGTTTTTACAGCCTGCTCTATCTATTCCTGAAAACACGCTATAGCCGCGTGGAAGTGGTGTTTATTCGTCATACGCATGAAGCAAAAGAAGTCGACGAGCAGACATTCTTCTATAGCCGAGAAAGCGGCGGCACAATCGTCTCTACAGCTTTAGATCAGATGTTTGACATCATCCGCGAGCGTTATCCTGCCGATCAATGGAATATCTATGCAGCACAGGCATCAGATGGCGATAATCTGCCGTCGGATAACCTGAAAACAATCACCATGCTGCAAGATACAATTCTGCCGCTCTGCCAATATTACGCCTATCTGGAAGT
This sequence comes from Hirschia sp., assembly GCF_058892565.1. Classification (NCBI taxonomy): domain Bacteria; kingdom Pseudomonadati; phylum Pseudomonadota; class Alphaproteobacteria; order Hyphomonadales; family Hyphomonadaceae; genus Hirschia; species Hirschia sp. Next base: position 38,173 of record NZ_JBZXVU010000029.1, read on the forward strand.
TGGCAATGAGGATCAACAACGTTTTCGTATGTCGGGTGATGAAGAGACGGGCCTATGGCGCGCATATCATCATCTCGTTGAATCGGGCGGCGCGGTTGAGATGCGCAAAGTAAAGCATAGGCGGGAGATTTTCCCTGTATTCGCCGAGCTGTTTAAAAAACGTGAAACGGCCAAAGCATCCGCGTAAATTAATGAAAACCAGAAAGTGTGAGGCATGACATGACCGCACAGACAAAGACAAAAAAGAAGAAACAAAAAACCCAACCACTCGCAGGTGAGAACTTGCTGTTTACGGGTGCAGACTGGGATGCACCGCTGATCGATAAAGTTTATAATGCCATCGAAGACATCGCGATTGGCGAGATGAAGCTTGATCCCTATCCCAGCCAGATTGAAGTGATCACATCTGAGCAAATGCTCGATGCCTATGCCTCCACAGGTATGCCGTTATTTTATCATCATTGGAGCTTTGGCAAGCAATACGCCTATAATGAGAGCATGTATCGCAAAGGCTTTCAGGGCTTAGCCTATGAAATCGTGATCAATTCCGATCCGTGTGTGTGCTATATTATGGAAGAAAACTCCGCCACCATGCAGACATTGGTGATCGCGCACGCAGCCTTTGGGCATTCGCATTTCTTCAAGAATAATTATGTCTTCCAACAATGGACGGACGCAAGCGGCATTATTGATTATCTGGCCTTTGCCAAAGCCTATATTGCCAAATGCGAAGATAAATACGGACCTGATGCCGTCGAGCGGATGATTGATGCCGCCCATGCCCTGCAATCACATGGCATTCATCGCTATCCCAAAAAACGCCAAGCCAGCCTAGCCGAAGAAGCCGACCGTGAGCGCGTACGCCGCGAGCATGGCGAAGCCCTGTTTAATGATTTATGGCGCACAGTGCCAGAAGGTGAAGAAAAGAAGGTCAGCCCCGATGAGGCAATGCTCGCCAAACAGCGTGAAATCCTTGGCTTGCCCGAAGAAAACATATTGTATTTCTTGGAAAAGACAGCGCCCAAACTGGCCCCTTGGCAGCGCGAAATCATCCGCATTGTCCGCCTCATCGCGCAGTATTTCTATCCCCAACGCCAGACAAAAATGATGAATGAGGGCTGCGCCACCTATACCCATCATCGCATCATGACGCGCCTTCACGAAAAGGGGCAAATCTCAGATGGTCAGTTTATGGAATTTCTGCATTCGCATTCCGGCGTGGTGATGCAGCCCGACTTTGACGATCGGCGCTTTAACGGCATCAATCCTTATGCGCTGGGCTTTGCCATGTGTGAGGATATTGAGCGCATCTGCAATGAACCAAGCCAAGAAGATTTGGAATGGTTTCCCGATATTGCCGGCAAAGGCAATCATATGGATGTGCTCAAAGATATCTGGGCTAATTTCCGCGATGAAAGCTTTGTGCTACAATTTTTATCGCCCCACCTTATCCGAAAAATGGGCCTATTTCACATCGTCGATGATAGTGATGAAGAGGAAATCGAAGTCGCGGCCATCCATGATGAACGCGGCTATCTAAAAGTGCGCAGGGCGCTCTCGCGTGATTATGATGTCTCGCGATCAGACGCGAATATCCAAGTCTCAGACGTAGACCTCGCCGGCGATCGCTGTCTAAACCTCACCCATTATGTCTCTGAAGGCGTGCTCTTGGATGAGAATGACACATGGCGCGTCTTGCGACACCTCGCCAACCTCTGGGGCTATCCCGTCTCCCTCAAAGAAGTCGACCCAGACGGCAAAATCATGGAAATGTATGAGTTAGAACCAGAAGATGCGATGGGGTAGAGAGGGGCGCTCCTCTGCTAAGGGAGTATGCACAAATCCGTTCTTTCCTACCAACACCGCTCTTTCCCGCCACACCGTTCTTTCCCGCGAAGGCGGGAATCTCATGAGAGTACGCCCCATATTCACCAAAATCCCTTCCTTCGAAGGGATGAGCGGACTATGATGGTCTTACGAGGGGGGAAAGGTTGGGAAACCACATGCCATTTTATGTCTATATCGTCACTAATAAACGCCAAGGTGTTTTATATACAGGTATGACGGACGATATAAATAAGCGTGCATGGCAACACCGTAATCATACATCAGATGGCTTCACGCATGGCTATAATTGCGAAACATTGGTTTGGTATGAACTCCATGACACGCGGGAAAGTGCTTTCATCCGCGAACGTCGTATGAAAAAATGGAAGCGGCAATGGAAGATCAATTTGATCGAAGAAACCAACCCAGATTGGACCAATTTAGCCAACGAGCTCATTCTCTAAACAATCACGTCCCATAATTCCCAAAAACCCGCTCATCCCTGCGCAGGCAGGGATCTCACAAAATACTGGAAACATCGCCCAAGATTCCCGCCTTCGCGGGAAAGTGCGGATGTCGATAGAATGAGCGGATGTTGCGAGTTTCTAAGTCTGGGAGGTATATGGATTTCTCCAATCTTATCCCACCCCACACAAAGCCTATCATAATACCTCTCATCCATCCCATGAGGGCGGCGCGCGACCTAGT